>NZ_NOZF01000151.1:0-28518 GCF_002258565.1 Rhodococcus sp. 05-2254-6 | reverse complement strand
GAGGCCGCCGCGCGACTGTTGGTAGGGCCCAACCACAGCCGCCTCGTGCCCACCACTGCCGTCATCGGCGCGATCTTCATGGTGTGGGTCGACGCCGTCTCCCGGGTCGCGTTTGCGCCGACCCCACTTCCGGTCGGCGTCGGAACGGCGTTGGTCGGCGTTCCGGCCTTCATCGCGATCATGGCTCGAAGGAGGGGAATTCGATGACACTGCACGCATCGAACGTGTCCTGGAAGCGCGGTGGCGTCCTGGTGGTCGACGGCGTCGACCCACACCATGAAGATCGCGCCGATGACGGCAGTGGTGGGCACGAGGCGGCTGTGGTTGGGCCCTACCAACAGTCGCGCGGCGTGCGGAAGAATGAGGCCGACGAAACCGATCGCACCGGCGACGCTGACCAATGTCGCGGTGATCAGGGCGGTGCCGACGAGCAGAGCCAATCGGACCTTCTTGACGTCGAAGCCGAGCGAGGACGCCACCGAGTTGCCGAACGCGAACGCGTCGAGGACGTACGCGTAGTAACAACACACCACCGCGCCGATGCCGGCCACGGTCACACACAGCACGACGTCGTTCCATCGCACACCCTCGAACGAACCGAGCAGCCAGAACATCACGCCGCGCGTCTCGTCCGAGTCGGCGAACGCGAAGATCACGAAAGACGTCAGGGCCGAGAACAATTGAGTGGTTGCAACACCGGCGAGAATCACGCGATCGTTTCCGCTGCCGGACATTCGGGCGAGAAACAACACCAGGCCGAACGCGACGAGTGCACCGATGAACGCACCACCGGACAGCCCGAGCGCGGCCCCGCCGACACCGAGGACACCGACCACGACGGCACCCGTCGAGGCACCCGAGGAGACACCGAGCACGAACGGGTCCGCCAGGGGATTACGCAGAAGCGACTGCATGATGACGCCGCAGATGCCGAGTCCGACGCCACTTGCTGCAGCGACGAGCGCACGGGGGAGTCGCTCCTCCCAGATGATCGCGTTCTTCGATACCTTCACCGGGATGTCGGTGATGCCGAGATGGTTGAGCACCACGTCGCGCACGTTGACCAGCGAGATGTTCGCCGGCCCGAGGGTGATGGCGACGAGAACCGACACCACGCACAGCACGACCCCGCCCAGCAGGGCGAACACCCAACGCCACAGGCTGCGGGAGGTCTGCGATCGCTGGGCGGAGCGCCGACGGGTGATGGTCGCGGTCAGGACGACAGTCCCAGGTCTCGCAGTCCGGCCGACACCTTCTCGACACCGTCGACGGCCCGGATCGACGGGTTCATCTCCGCACCGTGCAAGGAGATGTAGCGCTTGTCTCGGACGGCGGCCATCGTGCTCGTGACGGGGTCGGACTCGAGGAATGCGATCTTGTCGGCGAGCAGGTCACCGGGAAAACGGTTGCGCGCCAGGTCTCCCAGTACCAGGACGGTCGGATCCCGATCCACCATGGTCTCCCAGCCGACGGCAGGCCAGTCGTCGTCGGTGTCGGCGAAGACGTTCGTCATACCGACCGTTCTGGCGAGTAGATCGGCCGATCCCCGTCCGCCTGCGATGTACGGACTCTTGGTGTCCGCGAACCAGAATGCCACGGAGACATCCGATTCGGCAGTGGTCGCGGTGGCGTCGGCCATGCGGGTCTTCAGTTCGTCGACGAACTCGGCACCGCGCTCGTTGACGTCGAAGATCGCCGCGAGTTCGGTGATCTCCTGGTACAGCGACTCCATCGTGAGCGGAGTCGTTCGGGTGTTGCCCCCGTTGACACTGCGACCGGCGTCGCAGTCGGTGGGTGAAAGATACGTGGCCGCACCGGTTTCGGAGAAGCGGGACCGCTGAGCGACGCCGCCTTGCTCGAAGTGGCGTCCGAACGATGCGGTGACGAGATCGGGTTCGGTATCGACCACGACCTCGTAGGTGGGGGCGTTGTCGGCCAGTCGGGGAACCGAGGCGTTCGCGTCGGCGAGGTTCTCGCGGACCGGATCGGTCCAGGACGCGGTGCCGACCATTCGGTCCTGCACGCCGAGCGAGAGGAGAATTTCGGTGGAGTTCTGATCCAGCGACACCACCCGCTGAGGTGCCGAGTCGAAGGTCACCGACTCTCCGCAGTTGTCGATCGTCAGAGGGTAGGTGGTCCCACCTGCGGTGGTGTCCGAGACCGCTTCGGGAACCTCCTCGGAGGCTCCGCACGCGACGAGCGATCCGACCAGGGCAGCAGCGGCGGCGAGGGTGCCTGCGCGGCGACGAACGTTGAGCACGTGGGATGTCCTTCGGGTTCCGACAGCAACGAGCCGCCGGGGATCACCCGACGGCGCAGCGCGCCCGAGGCGCGCATGAGCACAGGCTAACCTTTGGTTGGCGGTGATGGAAATCGTCGCCGCTGAGCCGTCGGTGAGAAACCGGTCCGCGCCGACGCTGTCCGCGACATAATCGGTGGTATGGCCGACTTCAACGAGATGATCATCGAGGAGTTCCGCAGTAACGGTGGACACGTGTCCACGGCTGGGTTCGGCGATTCCCTTGTCGTCGTGCACTCGATCGGTGCCAAGAGTGGCGAGATCCGGCTGAATCCGCTGATGGCGATTTCCCAGGAAGGCAGCTGGTTGATCGTCGGCTCGGCCGCAGGTTCACCCAAAGACCCCGCCTGGGTTCACAATCTGCGCGCACATCCTCGCGTCGACATCGAGGTTCCCCACGATGGGGGAGTACGGACCGTCGCAGTGGAGGCCTCGGAAGTCCCCGACGCCGAATGGGCCGACAGTTGGCAGAAGTTCCTCGACGCCTCCTCCGGATTCGCGAAATACGTCGAGACCGCCGAGGGCCGTCGATTCCCGATCTTCCGCCTCACTCCCACCTGATCTCCCGGGGCGAGTTTTCCGACTTCGACAAGCGTTGCGCCTGAACGACAATGGACCTGAAATGGCAATGGATCCGTCGCCAGGGGACGCGGCGCTCCGAGCTCGTCGAGATCTGATCAGCCGGAGGCGAGGGCCTTCTGTCGGTCGGCCACCCGGCCGGCTATGGCAGAAGCGAGATCGGCGACCTCTGCATCGAGTTCCTCGCGACTCCTGGTATCGGTTTCGTACAGGAAGTTCGTCGATCCCACTGTTGCACCGCAGTATTCGATGATGCCTCGCTCGATCTGCGTACGGAAAGCGGCATCGACGCCGTGGCGCTCGAAGCTGTCGGCATCGTCGCCGGCAAGGGCAACCAGGTGGACGGTGAGTCGGTCCAGCTTCTTGTCGAACCCGACTCCAGGGCTGTATTCGTACGCCCATCCGCTGACGAAGACGCGATCGATCCACCCTTTCAGTAGCGCGGGCATCGACCACCAGTACATCGGGAAGACCAGAACCAGGTGATCGGCGCGATCGATTCGTTCTTGTTCGACACGTACGTCCTCCGGTGTGGTTCCGTTGCCGCGGAACAGCTTCAGGTCTGCGTCCTCGAATCGAGGATCGAAGTTCTCGGCCGCCAGATCGGCCGTCTCGACGGTGTCGCCCGCGGTGCGGATCGCGTCCGATACGGATCGAGCGACGTGGTGGGTCAGGGAGTCGGGGTCGGAATGGGAGACTACGACAAGTGTGGTCATGGCTGATTCCTTCGGTGAGGAGAAGCGGCTATGTACCAAGAGTAGGTTACTATTCGTATATAGCGCAAGGAGGTGCCCGATGGCCCGGACGCGACTGTCTCGCTCCGACCGATACGACCAGTTGGTGGATGTCTCCTGGGCTCTCGTGCGGGCGGAAGGAGCCGACGCTCTGACGCTCGGCCGACTCGCTGAACACGCCGGCGTCGCAAAACCCGTGGTGTACAGCCACTTCGCCTCGCGTGCGGAACTCCTGGCCGCCCTGTTCACGGAATTCGACGACCGGCAAACGGTCATGCTCGAGGAATCCCTCCACGCCGCGCCCACCTCGTTGAACGGCCGCGCACACGCAATCGCCAACTCGTACGTGGGCTGCGCGTTGGCGCAGGGGCGTGAGCTGACGGGTGTACTGGCGGCATTGGAGGGCTCGCCCGAACTCGAACAGGTCAAGCGATCGGCCGAACGGGCGTATTCCGATCGATGCCGGTCGATTCTCGAGCCGTTCAGCGGCTCCGGCGGGATCTCGGCATCGTCGATCACCGCGATCTTCGGTGCAGCGGAAGCGCTGTCGCACGCGGCGGTATCGGGCGCAATCGCACCCGAGGAAGCCACAGGTGAACTGGCCGAGCTGATCATCGCCGTCGTGGGGAAACACTGACCCCGCAGCTCACTCGGCGATGAACATCGGTCTACCGACAACCGGATCTGTCACTACTCGGGCGCGGATCTCGAATACCTCGTCCAGCAGCGTCGGTGTCACGATGTCGCTGGGATGCCCGTCGGCGACGATCGCACCATCACGCATGGCCACGATCCGGTCGCAGTACCGCGCCGCCTGATTGAGATCGTGCAGCACCATCACCACGGTCTTCCCTCGATTCTCGACCAGATCGACGACCAGTTCCATCACGTCGATCTGATGACGCACGTCGAGATACGTGGTGGGTTCGTCCAGTAGCAGCACTTCGGTTTCCTGGGCCAAAGCCATTGCGATCCAGGTACGTTGACGCTCACCGCCGGAGAGCGATTCGACAGTGCGGTCGGCGAGGTGGAGGATTCCGGTCGAGCGCATCGCCGTGTGCATGGCCTCGTCGTCGTGCCGTCTGAGCATCGACATCGCACCGAGCCGCGGATATCGACCCTGCTCGACCAGCTCGCGGACGCGTAGCCCGGGCGGTGCGACAGCGGTCTGAGGCAGGATCGCAAGTCTTCTGGCTGTCTCGATCGACGATCGGTCACGCACAGGGATGCCGTCCAGCCGCACCTGTCCGTGGCGAGGGACCAACACCCTGGCCAAAGCCATCAGCAACGTCGACTTGCCGGATCCGTTGGGGCCGACCAGCGCGGTGACCGTTCTCTTCTCGATGGCGATGTCGAGGTGTTCGGATACCGTCCGATTGCGATACCCGAGACCGAGGTCGACGGTCTCGAGAATCGGTGTGGTGACGTATTCCGTCATCGAGCATCCTTTCGGATCAGCCAGATGAGATAGGGAGCGCCGACGAGTGCCGTCACAGCCCCGACCGGGAGTCCCGATACGTCTGGTCCGTTGCCTGGTATGTCGATCGAGGCACTGAAGGCGAGAAGGTCTGCGGCGGACAGCAGCACGGCACCACCGATCACGCTGACCGGAATCAGTCCCCTGTGGTCGCCGCCGAGGGCGGCCCGTGCGGCGTGGGGGGCGATCAATCCGACGAACGCGACGGCACCCGCGGCCGTGACCGCCGTCGACGTGGCCAGTACCGCGATGGCGAGCAGCAACATTCGAGTCCTGTGGGGGCGAATCCCGAGGCCGGTGGATGTCGCGTCGCCCAGCACGAGCGCATTTGCGCGCGAAGCACACAGCAGACCGGCCGGTATCAGTACCATTGCCCAGGGCCACAATCGATTCCAGTCGTCCGTTGTCCTTGCATTGAGAGAGCCGATCAGCCATCGAAGAACCACGCCCATCGGTTGTGCATCGACGACGAGCAGCAGTGATGTCACCGCGGACAGGACAGCGCCGATGAGGATTCCCGCGACCGCCAGGGAGCGTCGGCCCAGCAGGTACAGAGCCAGTCCGGCACATGCGGCACCGAGCAGTGACGCCAGGGGTGCGGCACCGGAGGCGGGCAACACCAGAAACGACACCACAACGCCCAGCGCCGCACCGGATCCCACACCTGTCGTCGACGGTTCGGCCAGTGGGTTTCGCATGACTGCTTGCAGCAACACGCCTGCCAGTGCGAGGAGTGCACCGGCAACCAATCCGACGAGCACTCGTGGAAGACGGTAGTTCCTGACGATGATCTCGTGTGCCCGCACCTCCGACGTGCCGGTCAGTACTCTGATCACCTCGGCCGTTTCGAGTTCGCTGCGCCCCGAGACGAGGTGAAGTATCACCAGGCCGGCGATGCACGTCATCCCGATCATTACGAGGTGCCGAGCCTTCATCGTGTCGCGGCTTGTCTGTGCAGAGCCATCAGCAATACGGGAACGCCGAGCAGTGTCGTCGTGATGCCCACGGGGATCTCGATCGGATACAGCAAGATTCGCGACGCCAGATCGGCGGTAGCGAGCAGGACTGCGCCGATGATGGGCGTGAGCAGGAATATCCGCCGTGAACTCGTCGTGTGCAGAGCCCATCGAGCCAGATGTGGGGACAGCAACGCGACATAGGCAACCGGACCGCACACCGATGCCACCGCGGCGGTGAGCGCTGCGGCGCACGCCAGTGCGGTCAGCCGGGTCGGTATCACGGAGATGCCCAGTCCCGCAGCCACATCGTCTCCGAGTGCAAGGGCAGCGACCCGATGCCGCATGAGCAGAGCGAGTGGGATGAAGACGGCAAGCCAGGGTGCTGCGACACCGAGATGGCTCCAACCTCGCTCGCCGAGACTGCCGAGCAGGTACCGAAAGAGCAGGGGCAGGTTCCCTTCGGTGCCCAGGCCGACCAGTGCAATGACCAGTCCCGACGCGAGAGCGCTGACCGCAGCACCGAGCAGTACCACTCGGTGAGGGTCGCTGGTCGGTCCAACGGTGGTGATGACCGCAATGCCGGCGACAGCTGCGCCGCACAGTGCCAGATAGGGAAGTGCTGTCAGCGGCAACGGAAGTGCAAACACGGCAACTGCCGTCATCGCGACAGCCGCACCGGAGGACACGCCCAGAATCTCCGGACCGGCAATCCTGTTGCGCAGTACATCCTGCATCAACGCTCCCGCCAGTCCGAGGGCTGCACCGCTCACCAGGCCCAACAGCACACGCGGCAGTCGAACGAGCGCGACGTGCGGGTGGAGGGGATTCGACGGGTCGAGCACGGCGTCGAGCGCGCGCACCGGATCGAGAGTCGGCTCGCCCAGGCACAGAGCCAGCACGATCACGGCGACGCAGGCGCAGGTACCCGCAGCACGCCAACGTCTATCGGTAATGATTATCATTGCGGATACATCATTCTGCAAAGGAGTTCCCATGCGCAAGTTGTCCGGCTTTTCTCGATTGTTCGGCGCACTCGCACTCTCGGTGTTCGCGCTCGCGGCATGCGGTACCGCCGATGCGGGCAACGCCGACGCAGCAGCTGCGGTCACGGTCACCGACGACAGCGGAACGGTGATCGAGCTCGATGCACCCGTCGAGCGAATCGCGTGCCTGACGCTCATGTGTGTCGACGCGTTGAAGGAGGTGGGCATGACCCCCGTCGCTTACCGAGAGGAACTTGCGGCCGATCCCCGCTATGCCGGTCCGGATGTGGACATGCGCAAGATCACGGGCGGATTCGGTGAAGAGAACGTCGAGGACATCGCGCTCTCGGAACCGGACCTCGTCATCGGACTCGGGGGAGTGCAGGACGGGTTGCGGGGTGCCGTCGAGGAAGTGGCACCGATGTACCTGGTGAATCCGACTTCCTGGCGGGATTCGGTCGAATTCCTCCGCACGATAGGCCGTTTGACGGATCGGCAGGAGCAGGCGGACGCAGCTGCCGAGGCGTTCACCGCCGAGGTCGATGCGGCCGCGGGCAAGTGGAAAGGCCTCACGACGCTGTCGATGTACGGCGAACCGGGCAGTCTCGGAGTCGATTCCGTCGACACCCCCGTCGGCTCGCTTCTCACGGACGTCAGTGACTATCCGTGGCAGGCGGGAACCGATGCCTTCGCGACGGTATCGGTGGAGCAGATCGCGTCGGTGGATCCGGATGTGGTCTTCGCGCAGGCATTTTCATCAGGTTCCGACAGCGAGCCTCTCTCTGACCGGCTGGCGAGCAATCCGTTGTGGTCGGGTGTGGCGGCGGCCCGCAACGATCGGGTGATCGAGGTGGACGCCGGGGTGTGGGCAACAGGGCGCGGAACGATTTCGTTGCGGTTGGTGCTCGCCACGGTGACGAACGAGCTCGAAAGTTCCTGAACCTTATTGAAAATGATTATCGATTGACGTAGGGTCGGACACCTCGACGATGTCGAGTCCATGGATCGGTTGCACCGCAACCGATTTGCCCATCGAAGAAGGAGAACCATGAACGACAACGAGCTGTTCCGTTCGATCCAGTCACCGGTGTCCCTGGCGACACACTCCGCGGGCCACAGCAACGCCCTGGTCGAGAACCCCTTCGAGGAAGCCGAGGACTGATCTCGGTGGGGTCTGCACACCACGATGTGCAGACCCCGGCCGGCCATCGCCATGGAACTTGCACCCAGAACCGAACTGTACGAATCCGATTCGGGATTCGTGCTCCGCACCGCCGACGACGAACACTTCGCACTCGCGCTCGACCACGAGGAATTCGACCAACTGGCCGGGGCCTTGACCGGTACCGAAGCGGAGCTCTCTGCGAAACCGAAGACGGCGCTGTCCGCGTTGCTCACTGCAGGCCACATCGTCTCCAGTTCGTCCACCGATACGGTTGCGGTGCTCGGCTGTGGCTCCGTAGCTGCTGCGCTGGTGGGGATGCTGGGACGCGTGGGTATGTCCACAGGGCATGCCGCGACTCGATCGATCACCGTGAGTGACGACGGCGTCGACACTCTGCGGTCCGAAGGGGCGATCGCCTGTTTCCGTGAAGGCAATCTGTACCTCGTGGTGCCCGAGGGGGTCCGGCTGACCGACGTGTCGATGCGGCGCGCCGCATCCCGTCGGAACAGGCAACGAATCGAGGACGGCTACGGTCCTCGTGCCGGCGGGCGGCGATTGATCTCGCCGATTCATCCGGTGTCCGACGCGGCGGCCGAGTTCGTGGCTGCTCAGGTCCTGGCGGAGGTCATCGGTCCTACGGCCGACCATTGCGTGACGGCGATCGACCTCCGTACGCTCCGGGTGACTCGGCACCCGATTCTTCCTGTGCCGGAACCACCTCGATGACGCGACGCGAGTACTCGGTCGGGGGACTCCGTACTTTCGTCGTGACGGCGCGAAGTCCGCGTGGCGTGCTGACGATTCGCACGCCTTACAACAGCGAAGCTCATCTCGCCGAGGCCGCGGGCTGGGCCGATCGAGGATTCACCACCGTCGTACAGGACGTGCGCGGCCGGTACGGCTCCGCCGGGTCGTTCCACCCGTATCACGGCGAAGGGGCAGACGGCCTGGCCTGCGTCGAATGGATCACCGCACAACCGTGGTGGTCGCAGGCGCCTTTCCTGTTCCTCTACGGCACGTCCTACGGGGCGCACTGCGCAATCGAAACTACCTTTGCCGCAGGTGAATGCGAGGGATTGGCGGGTGTGTCGGTCGCGGTGCCCGCTCTGGGTATGGGGGAGACGGCGCGAAATCGAGATCGGGCCTTCCACCTGGAGTCTCGCCTCGGCTGGTGGTCCGAGCACGGCGATGCTGCCCACTCTCGCGGGAGTTCGGCGTCGGCGGATCTGCTGGAGACGCTGCCGGTGTCCGACATCGGAGACTCGTCGAGCCCCCGGATACCGTCGTGGCAGTCCGTACTGGCGTCGGAAAGGGTGGATGAGGAGCGCAGGAACCATGCTGCAGCACAACGCTGCCCGCTACTGGCGCAGGGCGGGACCGCGGACTGGTTCGGCCAGGACACCATAGACCTCTGGTCGTCGTGGGGTGGCCCGTCGGCACTCGCCCTCGGACCGTGGGATCACTCGATGCAGGCGTCGGGTCGCGCCGAGCGGATGAGCAAGTGGCTGGGTGCGGTGCTCGACGGTCACCCGTGGACCGGAGCGCAGTTGTACGGTCACCCCGGTGGTCCGCTGCGGCTGCAGACCTGGCCGAACGCCCGAGTGACGGTCGCGCTGACTGGTGGCAGCTTCGTCGCAAATCCGTTGCAGCCCTTCCCTTCCTGCACGTCCGACACCGATGTTCGCAGCCTGACGACACGCTCGGATTGCCTTACCCGTCCGGTGCCGTGGCGCGCAGGAACCCTTGTCGGAACTCCCGTGGTGCGCGTCGTCGGCGGCGACTGCGACCGGCACTGGGGTGCGATGCTGCTCGCCCGAAGACGCGGCGGCGAGGTGGAGCAGCTCACCGAGGGCATGTCCCTCGGCTCCGTCGTGCACCTCGCTCCGCTGTCCACACACATCCATGAGGGAGAGGAACTGACACTGATGATCTCGGCCCACGCCTTCCCCCGATATGCCCGCGATCTGCACACCGATGAAGACCACTCGTACGGTATCCGAGCGGTGCCGATGCAGCGCACCGTGCGAGGCATCGAGCTGGAGATGCCCGTATGAGCGGGGTCGGTTTCAGTGCAGACGATCTGGTCGACCCGTTGACCGGACTCATCCGTGCGTTGCATCCGGTCCAGAGGCTGGACGGTCTGCCGGAACGGTACGTCGGGCTCACGGCGGAGATCGCCGATACTCGTGCGCTCGGAAACTGGCCCTGCGATCTGGTGTCGCTCGGTACCACCTTCGCGGACCCAGCAGGAGCCCGTATCGCCGCGATCGGCGAAGCAGTGGAACGGTACTGCGGAAACTACGTCCCGAACACTCTGCGCTACGCAACGCCGGCGGAACTGCGCGCCGAGGGTGTCCGCCATTGGGGGAACGACACATTCGAGTTCTTCGCGCCGTGGCAGCTGAACTCGGCAGGCTTCCCCTTCGAGCAATTCACCGAGGAGTCTCGAGTCGCCTGGGTAGACGGGGTGTCGGACGACGGTGCGCGTGTCGCGATCCCGGCCTCGTACGTGTACCTGAACTGGCGCAGTGGATCTCGCCGGACGGACCCGTGGCTTCACCATCTGAACTACGCCGGCATCGCCACAGGACAGGGGCTCGACGACGCCGCCGGACGTGGACTGCTCGAACTCGTGGAGCGAGATTCGCTGTCGCTGTGGTGGCACCTGAACCTCCCTGCGCGGGGGATAGATCCGGCATCGGTGCCCGGGCTCGCGGCAGACCTCGGCGACTCACGACTGCGGTGTCATCTCCTCGAGCTGCCGTCGTACTTCGAAGTTCCGGTGGTGGCGGCCGTTGTTCACGATCTCGAACTCGGGATTGTCGCAGGCGGCTTCTCGGCGAAGCTGGACCCGGTCGACACGGCACGCAAGGCCGTTCTCGAAGCGATCCACAGTTGGGTCTTCACTCGAGGACTGCTCGAGGCAGACGGCTGGGTGTTCGGATCGATGCGCGCCGGGGTGCTGTCGCCGGGTCTCTACCTGGACCACCGCGCCGATCGCAGCTACCTCGATGCCGCCGGAGAGTGCAGTGAACACATCCGCGACCTGGGTGCACAAGCCCAGGTGTGGCTCGATCCCCGTACTCAGGCCGCATATCTTCCTCGCTTCACGAATCCGGCCGCGACGGTATCGATCGACGAGCTTCCCCGCGGCACCGCCGACGGTATGCGGAGCGCACTCGCGGTAGCGGGCCACGAGGTGGTCGTCTGCGATATCACCACCTCGGACGTGGCGTCGACGCCACTGCGGGTGGCCCGGGTCTGTGCCTCCGGCTTGATTCCCAACGCCCCAGCCGCATTTCCCTATTTCGGGTTACCTCGGTGGCGCGACATCGCTCGACGGTACGCACCCGATTGCGACCCGACCGATCCGAACACGCTGCTGCTCGCTGCGCCCCCGAGTCTGTGACCGGCTTTCGCCGTTTCGTCCTGGCGCGTGCGGTCGCGTGGATCGGCAACGCGATGTCCACGGTTGCCGTGCCGATGCTCGTCTACCAGTTGAGCGGCTCGCCGCTGCTCTCCGGTGTCGCCTTTGCGGTGGAGTCGTTGCCGTACCTGATGTTCGGACTGATCGCAGGTGCGCTCGCCGACAGGTACGACCGTCGCGTAGTCCTGCTCGCAACTCAACTCGGCAGTGCTCTCGCTCTGGCCAGTATTCCGGTGGCTCACCTGATTGCGTCGGTGACGGTTGCACATCTGATGATCGTCGCGTTCGCCGTCTCCACACTTTTCGTGTTCTTCGATGCCGCGTCCTTCGGCGTCGTACCGGCTTTGGTGGGCCGCCATCGGATCGCCGACGCGACAGGCACGCTCGTCAGCGTCGGCACGGTCATCGGGATCGTAGGCCCGTTGCTCGGTGGCATCACTGCGACGACGCTGGGTCCGCCGGGTGCCATCGCGATCGATGCTCTGTGTTTTCTCGTCGCGACAGTGGTCACCTCGACGATCGCGCTACCCGTGCGGGCCGCGCCGTTTTCGGTCGGTTCCGGTCTCGGCACTTCGATCGGCGAGGGGTTGGCATTCATTCGGCATCATCGTGTGGTGCGTGCCCTGACTGCGGTCGGCGTCGGGGTGAGTGTCGCCAACGGTGTGGTCGTGGGACTGATGGTGGTCGTGGGCGTCCGTCAGCTCGGTCTGGCCGCCGAGGATGCGCGAATCGGATCACTCTATGCAGCAACGGCTGTCGGGGCATTTCTGATCAGCCTGGTCAGTGCGCGCATCCAGCGGGTGGTGGGCACCGGCATGATCACCTGTCTCGGCGTGGTGGTGGCCTTCCTGTCGATGCTGGCGTGGTCCATCACGGGAGTACTCGCCGTTTCTCTGCTGCTCCTGATCGTCTATCAGGCCGCCAACACCATGATCGTCGTCAACGGCATCGTGGTTCGTCAGTCCGTCACGCCCGACCACCTGCAGGCCCGGGTGAACACCACGGCGCGGATGATCGCGATGGGTGGGACTCCTTTCGGCGCTGCGGCAGGCGGGGCCGTCGCCGGTACGTTCGGCGTGACCGCGGCCGTCGTCCTCGGAGCGGGCGCGCTCGCTCTTGCGGGGACGGCAGCCCTGTGGCTCGGGGTGCCGCGGTTACCGTTGCTTGCAGTCCTCGCCGAGTCCGCCGAGCGCGAAAGCCAGTAGCGGAACGGACAGTGGGCACAGACGCAGCAAGTGCGAGATCTCGTCGTCGTAGAAGCCTGAGATGGCGCAGCAGGCCAATCCGAGTGCGGTCGAAACCAAGTAGAGATTCTGCGCGGCGATGCCGGCGTCGATGTGGAGGGTGCGATAGTGGCGTTCGGTGTATTTGATCAGGGTTCGGTCGAGGCGTCCGACGAGTACGGCGACGAACGGTGCCCGGCGCGCGAATTGTGGCTGTACGAGACATGATTCGAGCGCATCGACGGACGGTCCCGTACCGGTTCTGTTCAGAACGTGTCTGTGTGGATCGAACAGGTAGGTCCCCGAGTCGATCTCGGCTGGGCCCCGGAGGGCCACGAGGTGCAGGTCGATCGAGTCGAGACCGCCGGCAGTCGGATTCATCCGGTATGTGTGCGTCGTGCCGTCCGTCCGCGCGGAGGTCCGGCCGGGCCCCGCTGCGGACCGGAGGAGAGTCGAGAGCTGCAGTGCGTCCAGATCTGCGAATCGGTAGTGCGACCGTCGAGCGCGCAGTGCTGTGTCGAGGCGCATCGGTGGGAGAGGCGGTGGCGACGGCAGAACAAAAGTTCCGTCTGCTGCGGGCACGGCCGGAAAGTTCGCGCCGGTGCCGCGATCGACGAGGAGTCGGTGCACGTCCTGGACGCGCGCGACCGTGGAATCGAGCGAATCTTCCGCCATGGACTCCAACTCTAAGTCAACATGGTAATCAGTGTCGATAAGAAATTTTGTAGTTCGATCGACGGGACGTTCTACGAGCCGGAGTGGACGGTGGGAAACCGGTTGTGCAACGCATCGAGCTGGCGATACAGCTCGTAGAGCGCCTGCTTCTGGGTCTGCGCTTCGTCGCTGTGCCACACATGGCTGCGGGAATCGCCTACCCGCAAGGCCTTGCGCGCCAGTTGCTCGGACTCTTCGACGCGACTCGACGCGGCTGCGATCTCGGCGGTCAGCATGTCGGCGAACACCCGAGCCTGGGCCGCGTCCGAATTCTCTGCCATGTGAGTCCACTCTCGATCTCGCGGCTCGACCGTTGATGGTTCGAGTACCGATGATCAGGATAACCAACCGGAAAAAGACCGTCGGACCGGCTTGTGGGGTTCGGAGGCGTCGTTCCGGTACCTGGACTACTACTCGGTGTAGTCGGTAGTAAGCTCCCGTCCATGTCTGCGCCAACGGATGGATTCGCGCTCCTGCGCGGTGCGTCCGTGGGCGGACTGTCGGCGCTGGTCACCGTCGCAGCGCACACGTTCGGTGGGGGAATGCCTCCATCCGACGCGGCCATCGTGCTGTTGGCCGTCGTCTCCGCTGCGATCGGCTACGCGACCGCCGCGGCACCGACACCGGCGGCACCCCGCGCACAGCTGCTGATGATCCTGACTGCCGCGCAGTCGGTCGGACACCTGTTGCTCACCGCCGTCGACGGTCACCATCACGGTTCGATGCTCACCCAGCAGATGTTCGCGGCCCATGTGGTTGCCATCCTGGTCGGCGCTCTGGCCATCCGCGGAGCGGAGCACGGCATCCGGCGCGCAGTGACCTCGCTACGTGAGGCCCTGCCTCTGTTGGCGGCTCTCGTCGTCGACGAGTCCCGCATCGCCCCTGAACTTCCGGTCTACCGACTCCCGGGAACGCCTCGTCTGCTCGACCTGTCGGGCTGCGGAAACCGCGGACCGCCTGCGCTTCGGACCTGACCGCAGCTCGTCACTCCCACCCGCCCTGTACGTAGGCGTCGGGTATCGAGCTGTCGCTGTCTGTTCGACGAGCCCTCACATCGCGCGATCCGCGCTGCCTCGAGCACGCCCGATCGTCTGAGCGATGCCTTCTCGCGCACCACTGCGCGCGCCCACACATGCCTTGACGAAACGAGTCCTCATGTCCACACCTGAATTGGAACGCCTCGCCGATCCATCGCCGCCCACCCCTCCCGATCGCCCCCGAAGCTGGCGGCCGCTGATCATGCGTCTGCACTTCTACGCAGGCATCCTGGTGGCACCGTTCATCCTGATCGCCACCATCAGCGGCGGCCTCTACGCCGTGGCTCCCACCATCGAACAACTCGTGTATCGCGACTACGTCCACGTGGACACGACCGGTCCGGCCGTCCCCGTCGCCCAGCAGATTCGGGCAGCGCAGGCCGAACGACCCGACCTCACCGTCGCCGCCGTCCGACCTGCAGCCGAGGCCGGCGACACCACTCGGGTGATGTTCACCGACCCGAGCTTGGGTGAATCGCAGCGGCTGGCTGTTTTCGTCGACCCCGCCACCGCGACGTCCGTGGGTGAGCTGGCGGTGTACGGCTCCTCCAGCGCCCTACCGTTGCGCACCTGGATCTCCGAACTCCATCGCCATCTGCACCTGGGGGAGCCAGGTCGCCTCTACAGCGAACTCGCCGCCTCGTGGTTGTGGGTGATCGCGCTCGGCGGCCTGTACCTGTGGATCGAGCGGTATCGACGCAATCGTGACAAGGCCAGGCTGTTGACCTTCGATCGAAAGTCGAAGGGCCGCAACAGGTCCTTGAACTGGCATGGCGTGGCTGGTATCTGGATCGCCGTCGGTCTGATCTTCCTGTCCGCCACCGGATTGACATGGTCCACCTACGCCGGGGAGAACGTCACCGAGCTGCGGTCGGCACTGAGCTGGACCACCCCCGCCGTCACCAAGACGATCGGCTCCTCCGACGCGGCCGCGGCGGGTGACCACTCCGGTCACGGCGGGCATCCGATGGAGATGCCGGCCGACGCATCGACGACGGAGGACAACGTCGGACGCATCGACTCGGTGCTGGGGATCGCCCGAGCCAACGGAATAGACGGTGCCGTGGAAGCGTCCATTCCACAATCGGCCGACACGGCGTTCGTCGTCGCCGAAACCCGTCAGCCCTGGGTGATGTCGAACGACTCCATCTCGGTCGACGGTGCCGCCGGCACAGTGATCGACACCGTGTTCTTCTCCGATTGGCCCCTCGCGGCCAAGCTGTCGGCCTGGGGTATTCAGCTGCACATGGGCACGTTGTTCGGGGTCGCCAATCAGCTTGCGCTGCTTGCGCTCGCCGTCGCGCTGGCATCGGTCATCGTCAGGGGCTACATGATGTGGTGGAAACGCCGCCCCACCAAGGCAAGCGGCCTCACAGCAGGGCGGCCGCCTCTGCGCGGCGGCATTCGCCGCATCTCACCGATGTCCGTCGCCGCGTTGGTGGTCGTCGCTGTCGCTGTCGGCTGGTTCGTCCCACTCCTCGGGCTGAGCCTGGTGGCCTTCCTCGCCGTCGACGTGGTCGTCGGATCGATCCGTCGAGCACGGACCAGAGCTTCCAACTCCACTACTTCCCCACACGAAAGCGAACTGGCATGAATCTCACCCGTCGCATCTCCACACTGTTGGCCGCGCTCTCGGTCACCGGCCTGATCCTCACCGGATGCTCGAGCAACGAGCCGGCCGCCGCGGCGAAGGAGTCCGATTCCGTCGTCGTCCGCGAGCAATGGGTCAAAGCCGCCGACTCCGGTATGACGGCGGCCTTCGCCGAACTGCAGAACACCGGCGATTCCGATGTGCACGTGGTCGGTGCATCGTCTCCGGCGTCGAGCCGAATCGAATTGCACGAGATGGCAACCGGGGCGGACGGGGCGATGGTGATGCGGACGAAGGAGGGAGGCTTCGTCATCCCGGCGGGCGGTACGCACGTGCTCGCCGCGGGCGGCGATCACCTGATGCTGATGGACGTCACGTCGCCGCTGACCCCCGGAGCCGACGCGGAATTCACCCTCGAGTTCGAGGACGCGTCGAGCACGACGTTCACCGCGCAGGTCCGTGACTTCTCCGGGGCCCAGGAGAATTACGAGCCCGGCACCATGGACATGGACGGGTCGGCAACCCCCGCGCCGGCACACGGTGGCTGACAACGAGAACCGGTCACCACGCTCGCTGAGCCGGCGGCGTCTCCTCGGTGGAGGCGTCGCCGCGCTCGGCGTCGCGGGCGTGGGAGCCGCGACCGGTTACGGGATCGTCGGCAACCGAGCCGAGCAGACGGCCACCGGCAGTGAGACCGTGCCGTGGCGCGGCGTCCATCAAGCCGGTGTCGATACTGTTCCGCCGCAGGCACACTCGATGTTCGTCGGGTTGAACATGCATGAGCGCGTCGGACGTGACGAGCTGATCGGGATCCTGAAGGTCTGGACGGAGGACATCGGACGGTTGACGTCCGGTGCACCCGCACTGGCCGATACCGAAGCCGAACTGGCGCTCGAGCCCGCCCGCCTGACGGTGACCGTCGGGCTCGGTCTGGGTGTGTTCGATGCGATCGGTCTGCCGGATCGGCGGCCGTCGTGGCTGGCACCGCTTCCTGCGTTCGGAATCGACCGCCTGGAACCGGGATTCACCGGCGGTGATCTGTTGCTGCAGGTGTGCTCGGACGATCCCGTCACCGTTGCGCACGCTGTGCGGGTACTGACCAAGAACGTGCGCTCGTTGGTGACGATCGCCTGGACACAGCGCGGATTCCGGCGTTCGCGTGGTACCGAGGAATCGGGCACCACGATGCGAAATCTGATGGGACAGGTCGACGGCACCGTCAATCCGGAGGCCGGAAGTACCGACTTCGACGGTCTGGTCTGGGACGACGGGAGCGATCAGCCCTGGATGAAACACGGAACGTCGATGGTGTTGCGGCGCATCCGGATCGAGATGGACACCTGGGACGAGTTGGATCGACCCGGCCGGGAACTGTCGGTGGGGCGAACCCTCGACACCGGTGCCCCGTTGACCGGAACCGCCGAGTTCGACGAGGCCGATTTCGACGCAACCGATCGATTCGGAATTCCGGTCATCCCACCGTCCTCGCACATCGCGAGGGCACGGCATGTTCACGACGGCGAGCGAATCTTCCGGCGGGCCTACAACTACGACGACCCACCGGCTGCCGGATCGCTGTCGAACACCGGCTTACTGTTCGCGAGCTATCAGCGCGATGTGCTCACCCAGTTCCTGCCGATTCAGCAACGACTCGACGAATTCGATGCGTTGAACGAATGGACCACCCCGATCGGTTCTGCGGTGTTCGCGATACTTCCGGGAGTGGTCGACGACGGCTACCTGGGGCAGAGTCTGTTCGGGTAACCGTGACACCTGGGTTTTCACGAGGTGCACTCAGGCCGGTGCCAGAGCTCTGTCCACGTTGGCCAGCGCCAGGCCCATGCTGGTCGTCATGCCTATCCCGGTGGTAACGGTGGCGATGTGCACGCGGTCCACCGGTTCCTCCAGCAGGAACTCCGAACCCGGTGCCGAACAGTAGATTCCCTGCCATCGCTCGGTGACGTCGATGCGGTCTACTCCGAAGAGCGACCGGGCCTCGGTGAGCAGCACCTGGAATCCTTCCTCGCTCTGGAACGGCGACGCGGTGATCTCACGAACGTGAGTGTCGCCGAGCAGGATCGATCCGTCCGGTTGTGGGGTGTACATCTGGTGCAGATCGAGCCCGACGTAGCCGGGATACTCGGCCTGCAGGCGGGCAGCGACGTCGGCAACGGCGGGCAGGTTCTCGAAACCCGAGTACCTGAGGAGCGACCAACCGGTGAACAGCGGTGTGGGTAGCGGTGCGTCGAGGGGGAGAGTGGCGCGCAGCATGTGCAACCGACATCGCACCAGTGCGTCGCGTTCGGCGTACTCGGGAAACAGTCGATCGATGTCGTGGTTGACGGTGACGAAGGTGGTGCCGGCCCGCAGTTCCCCGCGCGAGGTGTGGACTACGCCGGGGGCGAACGACGTTGCGGCGGTGCGCCAGAAGAAGTCGACCCCGGAGCTGTCGAGCCAACGTGCGATGGCCGGGGCGGCGGCGCGTGGGTCCACTTGGACGTCCAGCGGCAGATACATGCCGCCCACCACGTCGGTGTCGGCAATGGGGAGTCGGTCCAGTACCTCGGTGCGGCCCAGTAGTCGTACCTGCTCCTTGCCCCGCAGTTCGGCGAACTGCTCGAGCACTGCGTACTCGTCCTCGTGCCGGGCAACGCAGTGCGTCCCGGACTCGACAGCCCAGAAACCTGCCGTACGGGCGAGGTCGAGCCAGTGGCTGCGGCCGGCCCGAGCGTAGTCGAGTGCAGTACTGGATTGCGCTGTGATGCAGGCGTGTCCGAAGTTCTGCACCGATGCACCTGCCACCCGATCGGCATGATCGACCACCGCTACCGTCAGGCCGCGTCGGTGAGCGTGATAGGCGTGAGCGAGACCGACGATCCCGGCACCGACAACAACGACGTCATATTCTGTGGTCATGTCAGGCATCCATGACTGCGGTGAAGGTCATCCGGTCTCCGCGGTAGAGCGACCGTCGGTGTTCGATGGGAACCCCGTTCGTGTCATAGGAGACGCGGCCGAGCAGAAACATCGGTGTGCGGGTGTCGACGGTGAGGAGCGCCGCTTCTCGGGCGTCGGGAAGGACGGTTTCGATGGTGTCGACCACTCGTCCGAAGACGACTCCGCGCGTTCGCAATTCGGCATACAACGACGTTCGGTGATCGAAACTGTCCTGCAGCCCCGGAATACGGTACGCGGGGATGCGAGTCGTCTCGAGACCCACTCGGACGTCCCCGGTGGTGAAGACGCGCTCGAGTTGGACCACCTCCGAACCGGTCTCGATTCCGAGTAGATCCGCGAGGGCGTCGTCAGCTCGGAACGTGTCCCAGCCGACCAGAATTCGGGTGGCACTCATGCCCTTCTCGCGCGCTGCCTCGGTGTAGGACCCGATGGCCAACGGCAATACCACCTTGGGTTCGGCAACGACGGTCGCTCGTCCGCGGCGTTCGATTCGACCGGCCACCAACAGTTCTCGAATGGCTTGACGCAAGGTCTCGCGTGAGACGTCGTATCGATCGGCGAGATCGCGCTCGGACGGAAATGCGTCGCCTGCCGTCATGCCGTCGAGCATGTCGTCGAGACTTCTACGCACGATCTGGTGCTTGAGCACGCGGGGTTCGCTGTCCACAACCATGAGCCGACCATAGCACCAATTGGTCTAGACCTAACTGTTGTGTGACGTTCACGAGTCGTTCACTCGAGTTCCATGCAATGGTCTATACCAAACGGCAGTCTCTCACTCATGCCGAACTCCACTACCCCGAACACCAGCACCGACATCGAACTCGTCGTCCTCGACATGGCCGGAACCACCGTCACCGACGACGGACTCGTGTTGGACGCGTTCGACGTCGCGGCCACCGCCGTCGGACTCGCATCCGAGGGACCCGAACGCGACGACGCCCGTCGCTACGTCCTGGACACGATGGGTCAGTCCAAGATCGAGGTGTTCCGTGCACTGTTCGGAACCGAGGACCGTGCCCAGGCCGCCAACCGCGCCTTCGAGTCGGCCTACGAGGCCCGCATCGACGACGGTATCGCGCCCGTTCCCGGTGCGGCGCAGGCCATCACGAAGCTCCGCGAGTCCGGGATCAGCGTCGTGCTGACCACGGGCTTCTCGGCACCGACACAGGAGCGCATCATCGACACGCTCGGTTGGCAGGATCTGCCCGACGCGTTCCTCGCACCCGGTGAGGCCGGTCGTGGCCGACCGCATCCGGATCTCGTCCTGTCCGCCGCGCTGTTCGCCGAGGTCAGTGACATCGCTGCGGTCGCCGTCGTCGGCGACACTTCGAGCGACATCCTGTCCGGTCGCCGGGCCGGCGCCTCTCTGCTGGTCGGGGTGCTCACCGGAGCTCACTCCGTCGACCGACTACGCGAGGCCGGTGCCACGCACGTACTCGACAGCGTCGCCGACCTTCCCCCCATCGTTCTGCCGTGAACACCATCCTCGCCCGAACCTCACCGAACGGACACCCCGCCATGATCGCCACCTCTCACCGTCGCGCTGTGACCGCCGCGGCCGTGCTCTCGGCTGCCGCACTCGTTGCAGCCGGTTGCTCCAGTTCTTCCGATGGAGCCACCACCGAGCAAGGATTCCCCGAAACCATCACGCTCGCTGCCATTCCCGCCGAGAACTCGACCGACCTGAAGGCCAGCTACGACCCGGTCATCGAGCGCCTCGAGAACGAGACCGGAGCAACCGTCGAGTTCATCCAGGCCTCGGACTACGCGGGTGTGGTCGAGGGCCTGATCGCGGGCAATGTCGACCTCGCCTTCTTCGGCCCGTTCGCCTACGTCGTCGCCGGAATCAACGGGGCCGACATGACGCCGCTGGGTGCCGTCGTTCAGGACGAGGGAACTCCGCCCGGCTACCAGTCCTACGGAATCGCCCGTTCGGACAATGCCTCGGTCGACGGGCTCGCCGATTACGCCGGCAAGAAGGTCTGTTTCGTCGACCCCAGCTCGACCTCCGGATTCCTCTATCCGACCGCGGGACTCATCGAGGACGATGTCATCGCTTCCGGTGCGGAGGCCGACATCTCGAGTGCAATGACCCCGATCTACGCGGGTGGACACGACGCCTCGGCCTTGGCCGTCAAAGCCGGTGATTGCGATGCCGGTTTCGCGTTCGACACCATGGTAGACCGAACGATGATCGACAACGGCGAGCTGGCACCCGGCGAGCTGAAGACAGTGTGGAAGTCCGAGATGATCGCCGGTTCGCTCTTCGCTGCCAACAACGATCTCGGTGCCGACGCCATCGCGAAGCTCGAGGACGTCTTCAGCGAGGGCATGAACTCCGATGCCTTCGTCGCGGACGGCATCTGCGCCGAGGAATGCCGCATCACCGACGAGGACGCCTGGGGCGTCGTGCCGGCGCAGGACAGCGATTACGACGGCGTCCGCCACGTATGCGAGGTCACCGGCTCCGAGAAGTGCCAGGGCTGATGATGTCCGCACCGATGGACCGGGGCGATGTCGTGGTCAGCGTTCGCAATGTCACCAAGACATTCGGACCCACCACCGCGCTCAGGGACGTGAATCTCGACGTGCACAACAGTGAGATGTTGGTACTGCTCGGGCTTTCCGGCTCCGGGAAGTCCACGCTGCTGCGGTGCATCAACGGGTTGCAGCCCGTCACCTCCGGTAGCGTCACCGCCCTCGACACTCGCGTCGATCTGGCGAACCGTCGCCGAGTGCGCGAACTGCGCCGCGATGTCGGTTTCATCTTCCAGCACTTCAATCTCGTCGGTCGGTTGAGCTGTCTCGAGAACGTACTCGTGGGCGGCATCGGTCGCCTGTCCTTCCCGCGCTACGGAGCCTTCACCTATCCGAAAGCGATGCGGGAGGAAGCCCGGGCTTGTCTCGACCGAGTCGGGTTGGCGGACTTCGCGCAGCGGCGGGCCGACACGCTGTCGGGCGGGCAACAGCAACGGGTGGCGATCGCACGCACCCTGATGCAGCGTCCGCGGATCGTGCTCGCGGACGAGCCCGTCGCCTCGCTCGATCCCGAGAACGCGGGCGTGGTGATGGATCTGCTGCAGCGGGTGTGCAGCGAGGAGAAGCTGACCGTGGTGTGCACCCTGCATCAGGTCGATCTTGCGCTCGGCTGGGCGCATCGGCTCGTGGGTCTGCGGGACGGTCGGGTGGTGCTCGATCGCCCGGCCGCCGGTCTCCGGCGCGAGGACATCATGCCGATCTATCAGCGGATCGCGCCCGACCCCGGAAACATGACCGCGGTGGCACCGACATGACCGTCACGGTCGAACCGAAGCCCACGAACACTGCTGCACAGAACGATCCGCGGCGACGTCGATGGCTGTTCCCGGCGCTGGGCGTCGCCGCGCTCGTCCTGACCGTGCTCTCGGCGGGGTACATCGACTTCGCGCCGACGACCCTGATCGACGGTCTCGAAGACGTCGGCAACCTGCTCGAGCGGATGCTGCCGCCCCGCGTGGACGATACAGGGAGGATCGTCTCCCTCGCACTCGACACATTGCTCATGGCAGTACTGGGCACCGTGCTCGCAGCGATCGTCTCGGTGCCGTTGGCGTTTCTCGCGGCGCGCAACACCTCGCCGCATCCGGTCCTCTACAGCGTTGCTCGCGCCGTCATCACGTTCTGCCGGGCGATGCCGGATCTGCTGTTCGCGGTGCTGTTCGTCAGGGCGCTGGGGATCGGAGTGTTGCCCGGCATCCTCGCCCTCGCACTGCATTCCATCGGCATGCTCGGCAAGCTGTTCGCCGATGCCATCGAAGAGACCGACGTGGGACCGCGAGAGGCGATCCGTGCCGCCGGTGCCGGCTACTACCGGGAGATGATCAACGCCGTTGTTCCGCAGGTCGTTCCGGCGTGGATCGGAGCCTTCGTCTATCGAATCGACATCAATCTGCGCATGTCGGTGGTCCTCGGCTTCGTCGGGGCAGGCGGTATCGGGTTCGCCCTGCAGGACGCTCTGCGGGGCCTGATCTACCCGCGTGCTCTCGGCATCGTACTGGTGATCCTGGTGATCATCGCCGCGATGGAATTGGCGGCGATGGCTCTTCGCCGCATGTTGCTGGTGCCGTCCGCGGCCGGCCCGCAGCGCGATCGACTGATGCGCATCGGAGCGTCGGCCGTGCTCGTCGTCGCGGTCGTGGCGTCGTTCGTGGTGCTCGAATTGGATCCGCGCTCGCTTCTGACGTGGATCGGGCCGTCGATCGAGGTGTTCGGGCGTATGGTCCCACCGGACTTCTCCGCGCTGGGAGCGGACCTGTTCGACGCCGCCGTACAGACCGTTGCCATCGGAGTCGTGGCCACCGCCATCGGTATCGTTCTGTCGATACCCGTCGGAGTTCTGGCCGCGCGCAACGCAACTCCGCATCCCGCGGTGTACTGGGTCGCGAGATCCTGGATCCTGCTGGTCCGCGCGGTACCCGAACTCATCCTCGCTGTCGTATTCGTCGCGGCGCTCGGACTGGGCCCGGTGGCGGGAACCTGTGCACTGGCCATCGGGTCCGTAGGATTTCTCGGCAAACTCGTCGCCGACGCGATCGAGGAGATCGATCCCGGTCCCCTCGAAGCGGTGGCGTCGGTCGGTGGCGGTTGGTGGAATCGGACACTGAGTGCCGTTGTTCCTCAGGCCATTCCGTCGATGGTCGGTTCGAGCCTGTATCTGCTCGACGTGAACATCCGCACCTCGACCATCCTGGGGATCGTCGGTGCAGGCGGTATCGGCTTCCTGCTCTTCGAGTCGATTCGTACTCTGAACTTCGACGTCGCCGGTGCGATCGTTCTCGTCATCTTCGTCGTCGTGTACATCGTGGAAAGGATCTCCGGATGGATCAGATCATTGTTGGTCTGACACAGGCCGCCGTCTGGACGGGGAGCGGAATCGAACTGCGCGACATGGAGATTCCTACTCTCGAATCGGGTGAGGTGTTGGTGCGCGTCGATCTCGCCACGGTGTGCGGAAGCGACCTGCACACCGTGTCCGGTCGACGGCACGGTGCGTGCCCGTCGGTGCTCGGGCACGAGGCCGTCGGTCACGTGATTGCCGTCGGCGATGCGGTATCGGCTGTCGAGGTGGGGGATCGGATCGTCTGGTCGGTCACGGTGTGCTGTGGTCGGTGCGCCCGATGTGTCCGCGGGTTCACGGCCAAATGTTCGGCCGTGCGCAAGGTGGGTCACGAGTCTGCCGAGAGCGCATGGGCTCTCAGCGGCTCCTATGCTCGACACATCGTGCTCCCACGCGGAACCGCAGTGGTCCGAGTTCCCGACACCATGCCCGACGCCGTCGCCGCGCCCGCAGCGTGTGCGACAGCGACGGTGATGGCCGCCCTCGACGCCGCCGGTGCGCTCGACGGTCGACGAGTGCTGATCGTCGGGGCAGGGATGCTGGGGGTGACCGCCGCTGCGGCGGCCAGGGAGCGAGGTGCAGCGGTGTCGGTTCTCGACCGAGACCTGCAGCGGCAGAGACAATCCCGTGCATTCGGGGCCGTGGAGGACGACGGTGCACACACCGATGTGGCCATCGACTTCTCCGGATCGTCCTCGGCTGTGCAGGCGGCCTCGGGGCGACTCGACGTCGGTGGGCGGCTCGTCCTCGCCGGCTCCGTCGCGCCCGGTGCCCCGATCACCGTCGACCCCGAAGCGGTGGTCCGAAACTGGCTGACCATCACCGGAATCCACAACTACGAGCCGCGGCACCTCCACCAGGCCGTTGCCTTCCTCCGTGATACCGGCGAGAAGTATCCGTGGGAATCCCTCGTCGAGGCACCGGTTCCATTGGCCGAACTCGAATCCGTATTGCGGCCGACGCCGTCGGGAATTCTCCGGTCGTCGGTCGCGCCCTGGGCTCACGGTCTGTCGACGAGGTCCAACGACTGTCCGGCGCGTCCGGCCGGTGTCGCTTCACGGTGATGTCGGCGTCGGCGGAGGCGCTCATCGCACGAGCGGGCCGAGCGTGCGATTACGGTTGTGCCGAGCGGGATACCCCAGAAGCATGCCCGAAGGCGACACCGTATTTGCACTGGCCGCAAGGTTGCGTCGAGCATTGGACGGCGCGACGCTGCGGGCCGGACGGCTGCAGGTGCCGGCGCACGCAGTCGAGAATCTGGCCGGGCGAACCGTCGTCGGGCATCGAACACACGGCAAGCATCTGCTGACCGATTTCGAGAACGACACGACGCTGCACACACATCTGCGGATGAGCGGTTCGTGGACGGTGGTGCGGGCCGGTCGTTCGATTCCGCAGCGCATCCGACCCGACGTGCGCGTCCGGCTTGCCGTGGTCGACGGGCCGACCGCCTACGGAGTTCTGCTGCCGGTCGTCGACTACGGATACACGAAGGACATGAACGCGCTGATCGCGCATCTCGGGCCGGACCCGCTGCACCCGACGTTCGACGCCGAGCGCGGAGTTGCCAACATCGCGGCCCAGGGAAGTCGGCCGATCGTTGCGACGTTGTTGGATCAGCGGGTCATCGCCGGTCCCGGAAATCTGTGGGCCAACGAGCTGTGTTTTCTGCGCGGCCTGTGGCCGTGGACGCCGTCGAGTGATGTCGACGCGCAGAGATTGGTCGCGTTGCTCGAGCGGGCGATGCGTCATTCGGCGACAGTTCCGGGTGCGATGCAGGTGACCACCGGGGACACTCGCCGGGGCCGATCACACTGGGTTGCAGGGCGGGCCGCAAAGCCGTGTCTGCGGTGTGGAACGGCGATTCGGGTGGTCGCGGAGACACCAGGAGACCTGAACAAGCGTCGAACATGGTGGTGTCCGACCTGCCAACCGGAGCGCTAGCGACGAGCGGTCGATCGCTGTTGGCTCAACGACATAACCGCCCGCGGGTATCGCGTGTTGCCTGCCGATACCAACGATTGCTTTCCTCGTGACCGAAAGATCGAAACCTGGGGGTCGTCAGAAGGTCGAATTGGTCGGGTGGTCGGTATCGACCAAGTCGTGAGCCACCTTGTGCAAAGGCTGATTCTGCTGCTGCGACAGCTTCGCCAGCAGCTCGAACGCCTGCACCGCGTCGAGATCGTAGCGTTCCATGATCATTCCCTTGGCTTGGCCGATGATGTCGCGACTGGCCAGGCCCGTCCGGAACTGCTCGTTGTCGCGGGCGCTGAGCAAGGCAATGGCGGCATGCGCTGCGAGGGCTTCCCCGATCTCGACCGCGTCGACGTCGAAGGCTCGCGGCTCGTCACTGTAGAAGATCAACGCACCGAGGTCGTCGGCGTTGCTGTAGAGCTGAAACGCCGCCAAGGATTTGAATCCCTCGTTCACGGCCAGAACCGCGAACTCCGGCCATCGTGGCTCGGACGTGAGGTCGTCCGAGACGACGACATCGAAGTGGCGAACCTCGGTGGGAATCGGGCCCTCGTCGAGCTCGTACTGCAGTCGACACAGCTTTTCGGCCAGGGGGTCGGTGGATGCCACCACGGTGCGGACGCCTTTGCTGACCGTGGTGACGCAGCCGACGGTTGCACCCGGTATGAGCCGAATGGAGGTGCGCAAGATCTCTGCCATCGTCTCGGGCATCGAACGGCGGGTATCACGCAACGACCGCGCGAATTCGGCGAGTGACGATGCAGGGGACGATCCGGGAAGGTGCACATCGGGCGATGATTGCGACATTCACACGGTCCTCTCGCATAGGACCCCTGCCGCTCTTCGCCGGAGAGATCCACGATCTTGCGCCTTCTGCTGGACGCCCGTGCCGGCTCGAGAGCCAGCGCTGTGCACTTTATACGCTTCCGCCGAAACGGTTGTACGTCGCACAGCGCGAGGGCCGCCGATCACCTGATCGACGGCCCTCACAGAGATACGACTTACTTGAAGGTGTCCTTGATGTTCTCGCCGACCTTCTTCACGCCTGCCGAACCCTGATCCTTCTTGCCCTCGGCCTCGAGGTCCTTGTTGTTCGTGGCGTCGCCGACAACTTCCTTCGCCTTGCCGATGGCGTCCTCTGCTGCGTTCTTGGCCTTGTCGATGAAGCTCATGTGAGTTCCTTTCCTCGTGCCGGGTTGGTACTGAAGACTTAGTCGGAGCCCGTCGACGAAAGCGCACGTTCGCATGTTGAGATCTGGGTCACAGGTACCGTCGACGTTTCCGTGGTGCCTGCGGTGGTTACATTCGACCGATGATGGTCGCCAAGGTGGACAGTTATCAGCGCAGGCATCCGTCGGCGGGTTTCCCGCTGGCAGTGCTGTACAAATTTCTCGACGACCGTGGCGGCTACCTCGCGGCCCTCATCGCGTACTACTCGTTCCTGTCGTTGTTCCCGTTGCTGCTGCTCTTCACCACCGTGCTGGGAATCGTGCTGGCCGGGGACCCCGAACTGCAGACCCGCATCATCGATTCGGCCATGAGCCAGATCCCGGTCATCGGTGATCAACTCGGACAGCCGGATCGCCTCAGCGGCGGAACGACCGCCATCGTCATCGGCGTGGTGGGGTCGCTGTACGGCGGACTGGGAGTGTCACTGGCCGCTCAGTACGCAATGAACACCGCGTGGTCGGTCCCGCGAAACGAACAACCGGATCCGATCAAGGGTCGGCTGCGCGGGCTGGTGCTGCTCAGTACCGTCGGCACCGCCATCATCGGACTGACCGTTCTCAACGGCGTCGCGTCCTCGGGCGTGTTCGGATTCGCCGGCGGCGCACTGGCACTCGTCGGAGCAGTCGTGGTCAACGCCGTGGTCTTCATTGCCGCGTTCCGCATCGGGACCGCCCGCGCCCTGAGTGTGCGCGAGGTTCTGCCCGGCGCCGCGATCGCCGCGGTGATCTGGCAGGCACTGCAATCGTTCGGCGGCATCTACATTCGCTATGTCGTCGGCAACGCCAGCGCCAGCAACGGGATCTTCGCGATCGTCCTCGGCCTGCTCGGCTTCCTCTACGTCTCGTCGGTGCTGATCGTGCTGTGCATCGAAATCAACGCCGTACGCGTCGACCACCTGCATCCCCGAGCGTTGTTGACGCCGTTCACCGACAACGTCGAGCTCACCGAGGGTGACAAGAACTCCTACACCGGCCAAGCAGAAGCGCAGCGTAACAAGGGATTTCAGGACATCACAGTCACCTACGACGAGCCGGAAGCAGTGACGGAGAAGGATGCGCCGCCGAACAAGTGATGGGTGGTGGTGCGTGGCATCGGCGTGGCATCGGCAGGGGGGCAAATGCGCGCGCGTTTGCCATCCGCGCGCGAACTCGCGCCCGATCACCTGGCTATTCCGCGAGCACCCAACGAATGCGCGCGCATTTGCCCCCCTGCCGATGCCACGCCGATGCCACGCACCACCACCCATCACTTGTTCGGCGGCGCATCCTTCTCCGTCACTGCTCCCGGCT
>NZ_NOZF01000108.1:54441-120767 GCF_002258565.1 Rhodococcus sp. 05-2254-6 | reverse complement strand
CGATCGGCACGTCGGCTGCCTGTGCGTGGTTGATGGCCTCCACCGTCTGCGGCATGACGCCGTCGTCGGCTGCCACCACCAGGATCGCGAGGTCGGTGGCCTTGGCACCACGGGCACGCATGGCCGTGAAGGCCTCGTGACCGGGGGTGTCGATGAACGTCACGAGACGCTCGTTGCCTTCGAGCTCGGTCAGCACCTGGTACGCACCGATGTGCTGCGTGATTCCACCGGCCTCGCCTTCGCGCACCGTGGTGTTGCGAATCGAGTCCAACAGTCGCGTCTTACCGTGATCGACGTGGCCCATGACGGTGACCACCGGGGGACGCTGCTCCAGATCGTCCTCGCCGCCGGCATCCTCGCCGTAGGTGAGATCGAACGAGTCCAGCAGCTCACGATCTTCGTCCTCGGGACTGACGACCTGAACGACGTAGTTCATCTCGCCGCCGAGAAGCTCCAGCGTCTCGTCGTTGACGGACTGCGTCGCAGTGACCATCTCACCGAGGTTGAACAGGGCTTGCACCAGTGCAGCCGGGTTCGCGTCGATCTTGTCCGCGAAGTCCGACAGCGATGCGCCGCGGGCGAGACGAATGGTCTCACCGTTGCCGCGGGGCAGCCTGACGCCGCCGACTGCGGGAGCCTGCATGCTCTCGTACTCGGCGCGCTTCGCCCGCTTCGACTTGCGGCCACGACGAACTGCTCCGCCGGGACGACCGAATGCACCTGCTGCTGCGCCGCGCTGACCGGGGCGTCCACCGCCACCGGGACGACCACGGAAACCACCTGCGGGAGCGCCGCCTGCGGGGGCACCACCGGGAGCGCCGGGAGCGCCGCCACCGCGGTAGCCACCGCCACCGCCGCCGCCCGGGCGTCCGCCCGGAGCACCACCGGGACGACCGGGGCGACCTGCTGCGGGGCCGGGACGTGCCGAACGGGTCGGCATGGCACCGGGGTTGGGACGAGGAGGCATCGAGCCGGGGCTCGGACGAGGTCCGGCCTGGCCCGGTGCGGGACGGGGCCCACCCTGCCCTGGAGCCGGACGACTGCCACCGGACGGTGTTGCGGGACGAGGCCCACCTTGTCCGGGAGCGGGGCGTCCGCCACCGGGGCGCGGAGCACCGGGAGCGGGTCGAGGAGCTGGACGCTCCACGGGAGCCGAGGAGTACGGGTTGTTACCGACACGCGGAGCCTTGGGGCCGGGCTTGGGGCCGGGACCTGCGGGCTTCGGAGCGGCCGGGGCCGAGGCAGCGTCGCTGGTGGCAGCCGACGCGGCGGGAGCCTGCTCGACCGGAGCGGCCGGAGCTGCGGGCTCGGGGGTAGGCGCTGCGGGGGCCGGAGCCGGCGCGGCAGCCGGAGTCGCGGGTGCAGCGGGTGCTGCCTCCACGGGAGCTTGCGCTGCGGGTGCTTCCGGCTCTGCCGGACGCGGTGCCGGCTTGGGGCCGGGACGGGGTCCGCCCGGTTTGGCGGCACCCGGCTTCGCGGTGCTGCTCGCTGCCCGATCGGCCGCTGCGCGACCGTTCGGTGCAGCTGCGGCCGGTGCCGACGCGTCCGTGTTCTCGGACGGGAAGGATTCACGCAGTCGACGCGCCACGGGGGCTTCGACTGTGGATGATGCGGACTTGACGAACTCGCCTTGCTCTTTGAGCCGTGCGAGTAGTTCCTTACTGGTGACACCGAGTTCTTTTGCCAACTCGTGCACGCGGGCCTTGCCTGCCACTGCTCTCCTCACTGAGAGGCCGAGCGAGGCTTGGTGCCCGCACGACCTCGGGTTATCTCCGATGGACGTTCATCGTTGGTGCTTCACGGTGTGCTCATCAGTGCTGTTGCCTGTTCTTGTCGACGGGTGTTGCTCTTGTCGTGTCCTCGACCTGCAGTTGTTCGTGCTCGTCGAGCACGGCTGTCACTGCGGACGATTCCACATTTCCCGATATCCGAAACGCACGACCGAAGACTCGGCGTCGTTCCGCATTGTGCAGGCACTCTCGGTTGTAGTGCAACCACGCACCACGGCCGGACATCGAATGCCGGACATCGGGGACGAGAGCGAATTCGTGCGAACCAGCTTCTCGAACCACGATCCTCAACAGATCGGCGGCCGGCACTCGCTCCCTGCACCCGATGCATGTACGAATCGGCCGGCTTGTCACTGCCGGATACTCGCGTTCATGCCCCTGGGCGGAGAGGTCGTTACCGAACCATCGACCACTCTACCGCTGTATTGCCCCGAACTCCGCATTCCGGCCCTACGCGCTGGTCGTCTCGGGTGCCGCCGCATCGCTGCGGATGTCGATGCGCCAACCGGTCAATCGAGCAGCCAGTCGAGCGTTCTGCCCTTCCTTGCCGATGGCCAGAGAGAGCTGGTACTCGGGAACCACGACACGGGCCGCACGAGCAACCGCGTCGACGACGGTCACCGAAACAACTTTCGACGGGGACAGTGCATTCCCGACGAACGTGGCCGGGTCCTCGTCGAAGTCGATGATGTCGATCTTCTCGCCTGCCAGTTCGCTCATCACGTTGCGCACGCGCTGACCCATCGGTCCGATGCAGGCACCCTTGGCGTTGAGCCCGGACACGGTGGACGCGACGGCGATCTTCGAGCGGTGCCCCGACTCGCGAGCCACTGCCACGATGTCGACCGAGCCGTCGGCGATCTCGGGAACCTCGAGGGCGAACAGCTTGCGCACCAGATTCGGGTGCGTGCGCGAGAGCGTGATCTGCGGACCCCGGTTTCCCCGGGCGACTCCGACGACGTAGCACTTGATGCGCTCGCCGTGCTCGTAGCTCTCGCCCGGCACCTGCTCTGCGGGCGGCAGCAGGCCGTCGGCTCCGTTGGCGTCACTTCCGATACGGACGATCACGGTGCCCTTCGCATTGGCACGCGTGTCACGCTGGATGACACCGTTGACGATCTCACCCTCGTGCGTGGAGTACTCACCGAACGACCGCTCGTGCTCGGCGTCGCGCAGGCGCTGCAGGATGACCTGACGCGCCGTGGTTGCCGCAATGCGTCCGAAGCCTTCGGGGGTGTCGTCCCATTCGGAGATCAGATTGCCGTCGGCGTCGAGTTCCTTGGCCATCACCCGAACGGAGCCGGTCTTGCGATCGACGTCGATCCAAGCGTTGGACTGGTGACCCTCGGTGTGCCGGTAGGCCGTCAGCAGCGCAGTCTGGATCGTCGAGATCACCATCTCGATCGGAATTCCCTTGTCCGCCTCGATGGCACGCAATGCGGCTATGTCGATATTCACTTGTCCGACCCTTCTTCCGGTGCTTCCACGTCCACGATCTCATCGGTGTTCGCGGGTGACGGCCTACTGCCGACCACGCCACCCGCCAGGTCCATCTCTTCGGCGCTCGGCCGGGAGAACTCCACCTGTACAACAGCTTTCACAACATCGGACAAGGCAACGGGGCGAGTCGACAGCACACCCTTCTCCTTGATCACCACGGTGACCGAATCGCCGTCGAGTACCCCGACGCGACCGTCGAACTTGCCGTCGGCCAGTTCGATACGCACTTTGCGTCCGCGAGCCCGACGCCAATGCCGTGCCTCGGTCAGTGGGCGGTCGATTCCGGGGGTGGTGACTTCCAACGTGTACGGAGCTTCCCCGAAATCCGTCACGGCATCGAAGGCATCCGAGATCTCGCGGCTCAGTTCCGGGAGAGCGTCGAGGTCGATTCCCTCTTCGCGATCGACCATGATCCGCACTGCACTGTGCTTTCCTGCGGCGACGACGTTCACGTCTTCGAGGTCGTAACCCCGTTCTCGAACGAGGTCGGCGAGCAGTTCGACAACCCTTTCCTTGGACGGAACAGGCATGTCGCGAACTCCTCGTGTGTAGTTGTGGGCGATCCGGCGTACGGCAGCAGGACTGCGTTTGGTGAACCAACAGCCTACCGCCCCGCAGGCAGTGCTCGTGACCACGATCGGCCGACGCGACACACGGGCACGGCACGTGCGAGCGCCGCGGTCTGGCACGATATCGGAGTGCCAACGCCGACCGTCCCCTTCGCGCTCAGTCGCCGCGGGTTGTTCCGACTCGCCGGCGTCGCTGCTCTGTCCGCGGCCACCGTGTCGACTGTTGCGGCCTGCGGTCAGGAGACGATCTCGGGTCCTGCCCTCGACACCCTGACTGCGCAGTTGCGCGCTGCCCGCGCCGACGCCGCGGATGCCACCGCGGCCGCGACGGTGATCGCCGACTACGCCGCCGCCCTGGGGATCGTTGCGGCGCAGCGGACCGAGCACGCCGATGCGCTCGACGCCGAGATCGCCCGCGCCACCGGTGCCTCGACCGAGACGTCGTCGGTCACGGCCACCACGACACCCGTTCCCACGACGCCGCCGCCCGATCTCGCCGCCGTGCGAGAGATGTTGACGGCCTCCGCTCGCAGCGCGGCAGATGCGGCTCGCAACGAAAGCGGTTACCGAGCAGGCCTTCTCGGTTCCATCAGCGCCTCGTGCACGGTCTCGGCCCTGGTGGTGCTGGCATGAGCGATCTCGGCCCGGAACAGCAAGGCCTCGTCGATGCACTGGCCGCCGAGTATGCGGCGGTGTTCGCCTACGGCGTCGTCGCGGCATTCTCCAATCCCACGCGAGCAGATCTGGTGGCGTCGAACACTGCCGCCCACCGCGCGCGTCGAGACGCGACCATCGATGCACTCCGGGCGGCGAGTGTCACTGTGCCGCTGCCCGATCCGGCGTATGCGTCCCCGTTCCCGGTGACCGACGCGATCTCGGCCGCGCAGTTGGCCGCGCAAGCCGAGATCGACACCAGCATCGCGTGGCGTTCGCTGATCGAACGCAGCAGGTCGGGAGCGACCCGCGACATGGGTGTTCAAGCGCTGACCGACGCCGCGATTCGTCTCGCGACGTGGCAGCAAATTCTGGGAGTCAGTCCGTCGTCGACGGCATTTCCCGGCCAACCGTGAGCACGTGTGCCGATCCGACGGAACGCCCCGGCATGAACAACGCCGCCACCAGTCCGATCGCCACTGCCCCAGCGCCGACGAGCAGAGCGGGTGCCAAGGCGTCGGTGTAACCGGTGGGCGTCAGTGATCCACCGGCTCCGATGAACACCGCTGTCAATACCGCGATGCCGAGTGCGATACCCACCTCCCGCACAGTGGAGTTGGCGCTGCTGGCGGTGGCGTGATCGTCGTCCTTCATGTCCCGCAGCACTGCGGTGGCGGACGGTGCGAACGTCAGCCCCATGCCCACTCCCGCCATCAGCAGGGCCGGGACCATCGACGAATACTCGGTGTCGGGTCCCAGGATCAGCGCCATCCACACGAGCGAGACCGACTGCAGCGACAGGCCGCCGACCAACAGCCCACGCAGTCCGACGCGCTCGGCAAGCAGACCTGCGATCGGTGCGACCACCATCGGTGCGGCGGTCCACGGCAGCGTGCGTAGGCCCGCCTGGAACGGCGTGTAGTTCATCACGATCTGCAGGTATTGCGCGAGGAGGAACACCGCCCCGAACATGCCGAGCGAGAACGTGATTCCGATGATGTTGGCGATGGTGAAGCTGCGCGAACGAAAGAGTGCGAGCGGCAGTACCGAGTGTCGGGTGCGCGAGGCGCGCAGAACGAACGCCACGAGCAGCACCGCCGAGCCGATGAAACCGGCGAGCACCGTGGCCGACGCCCACCCGTCGTCGTTGCCGTGGACCACCGCCCACACCAGGAGGAAGACACCGCCGCCTGCGAGGACCACGCCGGGCAGATCGAGCGGTTGGATGCGCCCTGCTGTTTCCTTCAGCGCGACGTACGCCAGCGGAACTGCGAAGAGGGCCACCGGAACGTTGATCCAGAAGATCGCCTGCCAGGAAATCCCGTCGACGACGGCTCCGCCGACCACCGGTCCCAGCGCGACGCCGAGTCCGGAGACTCCACCCCAGATCCCGATTGCCATCGCGCGCTTGCCCACCGGTACCACCGCGGCGAGCAACGCCAGGGACAACGGCATGATCGCGGCGGCACCGATTCCCTGCACGGCGCGCGCGGCGATGAGCATCGCTGGACTCGCAGCGAGCGCGCTGGCCACCGAGGCAAGAGTGAAGACCGCGATGCCGCCGAGGAATACCGCGCGCCTGCCCCACCTGTCGCCGAGCGTCGCCGCCGTCAGCATGAAGGTGGCGAAGCTGAGGGTGTACGCGTTGAGGAACCACTGCAGTTGTCCGACAGAGGCGTTCAGGTCCTGCTGAATGACCGGTAGTGCGCTGGTCATCACCAGATTGTCGAGGGTTGCCATGAACATCGGCAAGGATGCTGCGAGGATGCCGAGCCACACGGGAACGTTCCGAGTGGCGGGCTGCACTGCAGGTGGAGAGTCTGTGGCGGTCATTGCGGTCGTCCCGTCTCGCGCTTGTAAGCATCGAATGATTACTTATTCGAGACCGTAAGTTATCAACTGATAACCTGTCAACATGTCCGACCCGTCAGCGCCCAAGCCCAGAGCCACCCGCATGGATGCGGCCGACCGCCGAGAGCTCGTGCTCGACGCAGCGATGCGCGCGTTCGCGCGCGGGGGTTACGCCGGCACCAGTACCGATGCGGTCGCGAAGGAAGCGGGCGTCTCTCAGCCGTATGTGGTCCGCATGTTCGGCACCAAGGTCGAGTTGTTTCGTCTGGTGTTCCAACGCTCCGTCGACGGCATCATGGCCGCGTTCGATGCCGTGCTGGCGGCGGGCCCGCTCGACCCCGAAGACGACAGCACCTGGGCGAATCTCGGTTCCGCCTATGCCGATCTGGTGGCCGATCGCGACCTGTTGATGGTCATGATGCACGGATTCGGCGCAGGCTCGGTACCCGAGATCGGCCGGGCAGCCCGGGAGGGAATGGGCGCCATCTACAGCCAGATACGTGCCGGCACAGGTTGTTCCGAGGATCAGGCACGGCAGTTCATCGCGCACGGGATGCTGCTCAACGTCCTCATGTCGATGCAGGCGCTCGAGCATCCGAACGACAGCGCCGGACTGCACGAGATGACGGTGTGCGCGTTCGGAACCAATCTGGTCCCGGCCGATCCCGGCTGAGCGTCGGCGCTAGGGACGCATCTCGTACCGACCGTCGTACGAGACGACCTCGTTCCAGACCGTCTCGAAACGCCCCGCGTCGACCACCGGCTTGCGAATCGAATCGAGCGCCCACTGCTGTTGCGCTCCAGTCGATGACGGCTTCCCGTACAGCGCGACGGCATAGCCGGAGAAGTCTCTGATCTGGAAGTCGAAGATCTGGTCCATCATCTCGGACGAGATCTCGTCGGCCTGCTCGAGCAGAAGGTGACCGTAGACCACGAGCGAGAACAGGTGACCCACCACCAGCAGGAAATCGAGGTCCTTCTGCTGGGACTCGTCGGGCGCACACTTGGCGAGGAACGAGGTGAATGCCTGTGCCTGCTCGTAGAAGCGTCCCACATTGGGGATGCCGGAGTGCTTCTCGTACAACGGCTTCCAGTCGTGGAACCGCACCGAACTCGCACCGCGGGCCGGCCCCTGGGCGAAAAAGAAGCTGTCGTCGACCGGCTCGGTTCGGGTACCGACGTCCGGATAGTCGGTGGGCGAGAACATGTAGGCCGGCATGAATTTGAGCATCAGCGCCACGTTGACGTGCACCGTGCCCTCGAGCTTGGGCAGTGTTCCGATCAGCTGGGCGGCTTCGCGGAAGTAGGTGTTCTTCTCGTAGCCCTTGGCCGCGATGACGTCGTGCAGCAGCCGCACGACGGTTTCGCCCTCCGAGGTCACCTTCGCCTTCGTCATCGGGTTGAACAGCAGGTAGCGCCGGTCCTCGGGCCCTGCGGCACGGAAGTAGTCCAGTGCCCGCGCGCTGAAGAGCTTCATCGCGATCAAGCGCGAATAGGCATCGACGAACGCACTGCGCACGTGCGGAAAGTCGGTGACCCGATTGCCGTACAGAATTCTGTTGTTCGCATGCGTGATCGCCTCGTGGAAGGCGTGCTCACAGATGCCGATGGATCCGGTGCACAGGTTGAACTTTCCGACGTTGACCGTGTTGAGAGCTGCCGAGAACGCGTCGGCACCGGTGTGCAGGATGTCCTGTCGCCGGACGGGGTAGTTCTCGAGTGCGAACGTGCTGACGTACATCTGACCGTGAACGACGCTCTCGCGGAGCCGATAGGCCGGGTGCGCACTGTCGGCCACGAAGAACACGTACGAATCGGGTCCTTCGACGTCGGTACGTCGGCCGAACACCGAGACCATGTTCGCCACGTTGCCGTTTCCGATGTAGTACTTCTCCCCCGACGCGGTGAACTCGAGCTCGGAGTCCTCGGTCGCGGGCGTCAACAGCATGTCGGTGGAGTAGACGTCGGCTCCGTGCGCGCGCTCGGACAGACCGAACGCCATCACCCCGCCGCGGTCCAGCTCGCGTGCGGCGCGGCGTTTGGCGTCGTCGTTGGCGCTCATCCAGATGGGACCGAGACCCAGCACGGTGACCTGCCAGGTGTACCAGTAGGCCAGACCGTAGAACCCGAGAACCTCGCTCAGCGCGGCATTGCGAGCGGCGTCCCAGCGCGTGTTCGGCGACCCGTCCGCATAGACGGCGGGCGTGGAGAACGTCGCGAACAACTTCTGCTCGGCGACGAATTCCAGAAAGTCGGCCGGCCATACGCTGTCGAGATCGTCCGCCAACAGCCTGCCTTTGCCGCGACTCTCGAACCAGTCGATCAGCGCACGCAATTGTCGGCGAGAATCCTCGTCGAGCTCGGCCGGATCGAAGGTCGTGGGATCGAACAGCGCAAAGTGAGACACGTGGTGACCTCTCATAGTCGTTGACCCGAAGCTACCAGCGGGTAAACAACCGCGCAGAGAGATCGCGAGACTGTTCTACGGAGTGCGGCGCACGGCCTTCACGATCTCCCCGACCGCCGAGTCGATGTCCAGCTCGCGACTCTCACCGGAGAAGCGATCGCGGATCTCGACCTTGCCGTCGGCCCAGCCACGGCCGAGAACGACCACCAGCGGGACGCCGATCAGTTCCGAGTCCTTGAACTTCACTCCTGGTGAGGCCTTGCGATCATCGAAGAGTACCTCGATGCCCTGCGTATCGAGTTGTGTCGCAATCGATTCCGCACCGGCGCGAGCCGCGTCGTCCTTGTTCGCGATCACCAGATGGACATCGGCGGGCGCAACCTCCGACGGCCATCGCAGACCCTTGTCGTCGTGCATCTGCTCGGCGATCACGGCGACCAGACGGGAGACGCCCACACCGTACGAACCCTGAGTCAGGCGAACCGGCTTGCCGGTCTCACCGAGGACGTCGACCGAGAACGCATCGGTGTACTTGTAGCCGAGCTGGAAGATGTGCCCGATCTCGATTCCGCGAGCACTGACGAGCGGGCCGCGACCGTCGGGAGACATGTCGCCGTCGCGCACCTCGGCTGCTTCGATGGTGCCGTCGGGAACGAAATCGCGACCGGCGACGAGGTTCACCACGTGCTTGCCCTTGACGTCCGCGCCGGTGATCCACGACGTTCCGTCGACGACCCTCGGGTCGACGAGGTAGCGAACACCGTTGGCCTGCAACGCGCGGGGCCCGATGTACCCCTTGACGAGGAACGGATTGGCAGCGAAGTCCGCGTCGGTCAACAGGGCGAACTCGGCAGGCTCGAGAGACGCTTCGAGGCGCTTCTCGTCGACCTCTCGGTCACCGGGCAGGCCGACGGCGAGCAGTTCCCACTCCCCTTCGGCGTTGCGCACCTTGAGCAGAATGTTCTTGAGCGTGTCCGCGCCGGTGACGGTGCGTCCGAGATCCGCGGAGTTGGCCCACTCCACCAGGGTCGCGATGGTCGGGGTGTCGCCGGTCTCGTGGTCGACGGCGGCCGGCTGCCCCTCGATGGGCAGCGGCGCCGGTACCGGAGTGGTGACGGCCTCGACGTTGGCCGCGTATCCCGATTCGATGCAGCGCACGTAGGTGTCCTCACCGATGTCGCTCTCGGCCAGGAATTCCTCGGAGGCACTGCCTCCCATGGCACCGGACGTCGCGGCGACGATGACGTAGCTGACACCGAGGCGGGCGAATATGCGCTGGTACGCCTCGCGGTGGGCGGCGTAGGACTTCTTCAGTCCGTCCTCGTCCATGTCGAAGGAGTACGAGTCCTTCATCACGAATTCGCGGCCACGCAGAATGCCGGCGCGGGGACGTTCCTCGTCGCGGTACTTGGTCTGAATCTGATACAGCGTGACCGGCAGGTCCTTGTACGAGTTGTATTCGGCCTTGACCGTCAACGCGAACAATTCCTCGTGGGTGGGACCGAGCAGCATGTCGTTGCCCTTGCGGTCCTGCAGCCGGAACAACGCGTCGCCGTATTCGGTCCACCGATTGGTGGTCTCGTACGGCTCGCGCGGCAGCAGTGCGGGCAGAGAAATCTCCTGCGCACCGATAGCGTTCATCTCCTCGCGCACGACACGCTCGACCTGCCGCAGCACCCGCAGACCCAGCGGCAACCAGGAGTAGACGCCAGGCGCGATACGACGGACATAGCCGGCGCGGACCAACAGCTTGTGGCTGTCGACCTCGGCGTCGGCGGGGTCGTCGCGAAGGGTACGAAGGAACAACTGCGAAAGACGGGTGATCACGGGTTGTCAGACTAGTCGCTCACGCAGTGCCTGTGAGCAGGCGGCCGTACAGTGAGTAGCCTCGTGCCCGTGCTGATTCTGCTGCCTCCCTCCGAGACGAAGTCCGACGGCGGTTCCGGAGCACCTCTCGATCTGGACCGACTGTCGTTGCCCACGTTGACACCGCTCCGCCGAAAGCTCGCCGACGCGCTGGTGGAACTCGCCGGCGACGTCGATGCATCGATCGCGGCGCTCGGCCTCGGCCCCACCCAGAAGGACGAGATCGAACGCAACGCCCGAGTGTGGACCTCACCGACCACACCTGCGCTGCAGCGGTACACCGGCGTGCTCTACGACGCCCTCGATGCGGCGTCGTTCACTCGGGCCGGTCGCGCCCGAGCGGACGCGCGGCTGTGGATCGGCTCGGCCCTGTTCGGAGCCGTCCGTGCCTGCGACCCGATTCCGTACTACCGACTCTCCGGTGGATCGACCGTTCCGAATTTCGGCACCCTGCGCTCACACTGGAAGCCCGAACTCTCCGACGCCATCGACGCCGAGGACGAGGGGATCGTCGTCGACCTCCGATCCGGCACCTACCAGCAGCTCGGTCCCGTCCCCGGTGCGATCACCGCCACGGTGCTCACCGAGAAGCCCGACGGCACCCGTTCGGTGGTGAGCCACTTCAACAAGCATCACAAGGGCCTGCTGGCACGCGCGTTGACTCTGACCACCGCCGAGCCGAAGGACGTGAAAGCCGTTGCGCGCGTGGCGTCCAAGGCCGGACTGCGAGTCGAAGTGGCATCGAGCACCGAATTGATCGTGCTCACCGAATGAGCGAGATTCCTGGACTGCTCCGCCGCGGCGCCGACGCCTCGGTCGGCAAGACCAAGAGCCAACGCGTCGCCGACGACGTCGCGGATCGACTGGTCTCGATGGACGCGACCGAACTCGGCTCTCGCGCGCTGACGAACATGATCGAGACGATGTACGAAAACGGTTGGCAGCCCATGGATCTGGTGCACGTCGTGCGGCGTCAGCACACGGTGGCCGTGGCCGATCTCGCTGCCGCGGTACTGCTGCATCAGGCCGATCTCGCCGACGCGGACTCGCGGGCTCCACAGGACTGGGTGGATCAGATGTCCACGATCTGCGAGCAGTTCCCGAAGGTTGCGGCCCGGGTCGAGTCCACGCCCGATTTCCTGACCGCGTACCTGACCTCTTCCGGTAAGACCGATTACATCGCGGCCAGTGATCAGTGGCTCGACGTACTGACCCTGCTCGGTCGATGGCAGACACTCCCCCGGTGGCCTCAGCTCGGCCCGAAACCGTCCCAGTGGCCGCGCACTCGTCCCACGGTGACGGGTGTTTCCGGTTCCGACTCCCCGAACACCAAGATGCTGAGCAAGATTCGCGGCTTACTGGCCAAGGCCGACGCCACGGACTTCGAGGAGGAGGCCGAGACGCTGACGGCCAAGGCGCAGGAGTTGATGACGCGCTACTCCATCGACACCATGTTGCTCTCGCAGGGCCACATCGATATTCACGGCCGACGCGTTCATGTCGACGGCCCGCATGCCCCGGCCAAGGCGCAGCTGTTGCACGTCGTCGGAACCGCCAACCGCGTCAAGGCGATCTGGGACCCGGAGTTCGCCGTCGCAACTCTGGTCGGAGCGCCGGTGGACGTGGAGCAAACCGAGTTGCTGTTCACCTCTCTGCTCGTTCAGGCCACACGCGCCCTCGGGCATTCACCGCAGGCGAAGAAGCGCAAGAAGGCCGGATCGGCGGCGTTCGGCAAGGCATTCCTGTACGCGTACGCCGTCCGTATCGGAGACCGTCTGACCGACGCCGATGCGAACGCCCTCGAGGAGGCGAGTCACGAATCCGGTGATCTACTACCGATACTCGCCGCACAGACCGTCGCCGTCGAAGCCGAATTCGATCGACTGTTCCCGACGGCGAAGCCGATGCGCGGCCCACGCCTGGACGCCGAGGGATGGGATTCGGGCCAGGCTGCGGCGGATCGGGCCGATCTCTCGCGCTGAGGTATGTGAGTCGACCGCCCGTTCGCAAGGCAAAATGGTTCTGTGCCCGAAACTCTCGACGACATCATGACGCGAACGTCCGAACTCCTCACCGCCCGTGACATGGCCGCCCTGTCCACTCTGATGGGCGAGCTGTCGACGACCGATGCGGTGCGCATGCTCGAGCGTGTCGACTCGTCTCGACGCGCGGTGTTGTTTCGCCTTCTGCCCAAGGACGAGGCCGTGGCGGTCTTCGAACGCTTCGACGCCACCGTTCGCGGTGAGTTGTTCGAGAGTCTGCGCAGCGACGATGTGATCGCGCTGTTCGAGGATCTCGACCCGGACGACCGTGTCGAATTGCTCGACGAACTCCCCTCCAATGTCGCGCATCGACTGTTGGTGGGCCTGTCCCCCGACGAGCGCGCACTCACCGCGCCCATGCTGGGGTACGACCGCGGGTCGGTCGGCCGCCGGATGAGCCCGGAGTTCGTTCGGCTACGGACCGCCGCGACCGCCGGCGACGCACTCGTCGCCGTGCGGCGGACCGGCTCGGACGCCGAGTCGGTGTATCTGTTGCCGATCACCGACGATCACCGAACTCTGCTGGGGGTGGTGACCCTCGCCGATCTGGCGACGGCGGCACCGAGCACTCCGGTCGGGGATCTGTACTCGGATCATCCTGTGGTCGAGGCCGATTCGTCGGCGGAGGAGGCTGCACGGCTGTGCTTCGAGCACCGCAGTCCTGCGGTGGTGGTGGTCGATTCCGAGCAACGGCTGATCGGCATTCTCACACTCGAACAGTCCTCTCGAATCCTGGAGGAAGCCGAGGACGAGGACGCCGCTCGCGCGGGTGGCTCGGAGCCGCTGCGTCGGCCGTATCTGTCCACGCCGGTGCTGTCCATCGTTCGCTCGCGCGTGGTGTGGTTGCTGGTGTTGGCGCTGTCGGCCATCCTCACGGTGCAGGTTCTAGAGATCTTCGAGCACGCGCTCGCCGCAGTCGTCACTCTCGCGCTGTTCATTCCGCTGCTGACCGGGACCGGCGGCAACACCGGCTCGCAGGCCGCGACCACTGTCACGCGGGCACTTGCGCTGGGTGACGTGCGACCGCGGGACATCGCCTCGGTGCTGTTTCGCGAGGTTCGCGTCGGCGCGACGATGGGTGCGATGCTCGGCACCCTGGGCTTCGTCATCGCCGGACTCGTCTACGACTGGCACCTCGGGGTCGTCATCGGTACGACGCTGTTGTCGATCTGCACTCTCGCAGCCACGGTCGGCGGTGCGATGCCGCTGATCGCCAAGAAGATCGGGGTGGACCCGGCGGTCTTCTCGACGCCCTTCATCTCCACCTTCTGCGACGCGACGGGGTTGATCGTCTACTTCCTCATCGCCAAGGCCGTACTGGGCGTGTGATCGGCCCTGCTCGTCAGCCCTTCTGGGCGTCTTCCTGAGCGGCCTGTGCCTGCGCGACCTGCTCCGGGGTGAAGCGAATGAACACCGCAGCGATTCCCGCGACCACGGCGCAGACTGCGCAGCAGAAGAGCGCGAACATGTAGCCCGAGCTCAACGCGTCGAGTTGGCTGTCGTTCATCAACGTTGCCGGTCCGGAGATGCCACCGAGAGACAAGGTTCGAGAGGTCACCAGCGCACCGATCACGGCCAGCGCCAGCGGCCCGCCGAGGGTCTGGGCAACCAGGGCGATGGCGGTCAACGGGCCGATCTCGGTGGGGCTGACTCCAGCGATGGCGCACAGCGGGAGTGGCACGACCGTCAGGCCGACGCCGAATCCGATGCCGATGACGGGGAAGAACAGTCCGGGGAAGTACGACGAGTCGGCGTTCATCGTCGCGACCGACACCATCAGCCACCCGACCATGATGACGGCACCGCTCAGTATCAGCCACCGTGGGGCGATGCGCGTCACCAGCTGCGAGGCGAGGAATGCGGCGGCACCGAGTCCGAAGGCGAACGGCACGAACGCCAGGCCCGCATGCAACGGGCTGTATCCCAGGATGTCCTGGACGAACAGTGCCACGTAGGCGGCGAGGCAGAACATCACGCCACCGGCGAAGAAGATGGCCACGAACGTCGCCACCCGGTCTCGGCTGCCGAACAGCGAGAACGGCAGCAATGGGTTGTCGGCACGACGCTCGACCAGCAGGAACAGCCCGAGGAAGAGCAGACCGGCGATCAGCGAGACGATGACGATCGGATTGGTCCAGCCGAGTTCGGTGCCCTCGCTCAGAGCGAGCACCACTCCGGTGCAGCCCAGCGTCGCCAGAATCGCTCCCGGCACGTCGAGCGGTAGCTTCGCCCCCACCGTCTCCTGCAGCGACACGACTGCGAGCACCACGATGACGACACCGATCGGCACGTTGATCAGGAAGATCCACCGCCACGACACCTCGGTCAGCGCACCGCCGATGATCAGGCCTGCGATGGAGCCGACACCGGTCATGGCCGCGTAGATCGCGATGGCCTGGTTTCGTACCGGGCCCGGCGCGAAGGTGGTCGCCACCAGCGCGAACGCCGTGGGCGACGCCACCGCGGCTCCTACGCCCTGGAGCGCGCGTGCCGCTACCAGCGTCGCCTCGTTGACCGCGAGCCCGCACAGCAGGGACGCGATGGTGAACAGCACGACGCCGGCCAGGAACATCTTCTTGCGACCGAAGGCATCACCGAGTCTGCCGCCGAGGAGCATCAGCCCGCCGAAGGCGAGGGCATACGACGTGAGCACCCAGTTGCGTCCGGCATCGGACAGGCCCAGATCCGCCTGCAACGGAGCAAGTGCCAGATTGGCCACGGTGCCGTCGAGCACCACCATCAATTGCAGGCCGCTCAGGACGATGATCGCCAACCCGAACGCTCGGGTCGTCACCGGGTACTTGACCTCGGTACTGGAGGTATCGGACATCGATGATTCAGGCACGGGCGTTCACGTTACCGGCGTGTACAGAGAAACCGGCAACGGTTCCGATGACCACGATCGCCGGAGGCCTGATCTCCGCGTCGCGAACCGCATCGGCGACGGTGCTCAGAGACGCGCGAACTTCACGCTGGGTGCGCATGGTGCCTTCCTGGACGACGATCACCGGGGTGTCGGACGGCCGACCACCGGCAATGAGAACGTCGGCGAACAGCCCGATGCGTTCGACGGCCATCAGCAACACGATGGTGCCCTTGAGTTTGGCCAACGCGTCCCAGTCGACGAGCGAATCGGGATGGTCGGGTGCCACATGGCCGCTGACAACGACGAACTCGTGGGTGACGGCGCGATGCGTCACCGGGATCCCGGCGGACGAGGGCACCGAAATGGCGCTGGTGATGCCGGGCACCACGGTGACCGGAATTCCCTCGGCAGCGAGCGCTTCGAGTTCTTCGTATCCCCTACCGAACACGTAGGGGTCCCCGCCCTTGAGTCGGACGACGAACTTGCCTGCCTTCGCCCCGTCGATCAGCGCCTGGTTGATCGCCTCCTGCGCCATCGCGCGGCCGTACGGAATCTTCGAGGCATCGATGACCTCCACGTGCGGGCCCAGTTCGGCCAGCAGCTCGGGCGGCGCGAGCCGATCGGCCACCACGACATCGGCATAGGCGAGCAGCCTGCGCCCGCGGACGGTGATGAGGTCCGGATCGCCGGGTCCGCCCCCGACCAGCGCGACGCCCGTCAACGGCGCACGGTCCGAGTCGGCGACCACACCGGACTGCAGGGCTTCCATGACGGCATTGCGTACCGCGGCCGATCGACGGTGCTCACCGCCGGCGAGCACTCCGAGGGTCAGCCCGTCCCATTCGGCGGACGCCGGGGTGACCGCGGTGCCGTCCTTGGCGATGTCGGCTCGCACGCAGAAGATCTTGGACGCGGTGGCCTCGGCGACGATGGCGATGTTGGTCGCGGCCTCGTCGGTGCACGCGACGGCGTACCAGGCGTCGGCGAGGTCGCCCTCGCGATAGTCACGCAACTCCATGGTCACCTGACCGGCAGTTGCCATCGCCTCCACAGCGGGCGTGGCCTCCCGAGTGATGACGTGAACCACGGCACCGCAGGAGATGAGCAGCGGCAATCGGCGCTGCGCGACGGTGCCGCCACCGACCACGACGACGCGTCGACCTTCCAGATTGAGGCCGACCAGATAGGGAGAGTCAGTCGCGTTCACGAGAGGAAACGCTACCGCGCGCGCTGCACCCGCTTCTCGTCCCATACGGGCTCGTTCGATTCGTAGGCCTGACCGGTGCTGCCGAACACGAGGAATCGGTCGAAGCTGCGCGCGAACCAGCGGTCGTGGGTCACGGCGATGACGGTGCCGTCGAACGCGGCGATGGCGTCTTCGAGTGCGTCGGCGGACATCAGGTCGAGGTTGTCGGTCGGCTCGTCCAGCAGCAGCAGGGTGGCCCCGGAGAGTTCGAGCAGCAGAATCTGTACGCGCGCCTGCTGGCCACCGGAAAGATTGTCGTAGGTCTGTTCGGCGGCTCGGGCCAGACCGTAGCGGTCCAGTGCCCGGCCTGCGGCCTCCCGGCCCATGCCGTCGCGGTGTTCGTTGCCCATGTGCAGGATGTCGAGGAGTGTGTTGCCCGCGAGATCGGGCCGAGTGTGGGTCTGCGCGAACAGGCCGGGCCGAACGCGAGCGCCGAGCACCGCGGTGCCGGTGTGCGGAACGGGATCGAGTGCCAGTTCCTGAACCGGCTCGTGCTCCTTCTCCGGATCGGTTCCACCGTTGGCGAGCAAACGCAGGAAGTGCGATTTGCCGGAACCGTTGGAGCCCAGCACGGCGACGCGGTCTCCGTACCAGATCTCGGTGTCGAAGGGCTTCATCAGTCCGGTCAGTTCCAGTGCCGTACACACCAACGCGCGCTTGGCTGTGCGGCCGCCGCGCAGACGAACGGTGACGTGCTGCTTCAACGGCACCGCTTCCGGCGGTCCGGCCTCCTCGAACTTCGCCAATCGAGTCTGAGACGCGTGGTAGCGCGCAGCGACCCCGTCGTTGAACTTGGCCTTCTCCCGCAGGCGCAGCACCAGTGCACGGAGTTTGACGAGTTCCTCGTCCCACCGCCGTCGCAGTTCGTCGAGCCGAGCATTCCGGTCCTCACGCGCAGCGTGATACGTCGCGAACCCGCCGCCGTGCACCCAGGAAGTGGCACCGCTGACGCCCGGTTCCAGGGTCACGATCCGATTCGCGGCGTTGGCGATGAGCTCCCGGTCGTGACTGATGAACAGGACGGACTTGTCGGAATCACGAATGGTCGATTCGAGCCAGCGCTTGCCCGGCACATCGAGGTAGTTGTCCGGTTCGTCGAGAAGCAACAGATTGTCCGAGCCCGCGAACAACGCTTCGAGCACCAGGCGCTTCTGCTCACCGCCACTGAGAGTCGATGCAGCGCGCCACTTCGCGCGGTCGAACGGCATTCCGAGGGCCGCCGTGGTGACCTTGTCCCAGAACGGCTCGAGGTCGTAACCGCCGACATCGCCCCAATCCGACAGGGCCTGCGCGTATTTCATCTGGGTCTTCTCGTCGTCGACCTCGATCATCGTGTTCTCGGCAGTGTCGAGGGCAGCGGCGGCCGTCCGCACGGCCGGGGACGCAACCGACAGCAGCAGATCACGCACTGTCGAGTCGTCTCGTAGCTGGCCGACGAACTGCCGCATCACTCCGAGCGAGCCCGAACTCGACACCGATCCCTCGTCGGGGGTCTCGTCACCCGCGATGATGCGCGTCAGCGTGGTCTTACCGGTTCCGTTGGGCCCGATGAGGGCGGTCTTGGCACCGTCGCCGACACGAAACCCGACACCGTTGAGCAACTGCCGCCCGTCGGGCAGGAAGTAGACGATGTCGTTGAGTTCGAGGTGGGCCACAACGAACCAGCCAACCTCATCGGCCCGGCTATGGCCAATCGTTTACCGTTCGCTAGGCGAGGGCCAGGGTCGACGTCTCGGTGAGCACCTGCTTGCCCGCGTCGTCGACATGAGCATGGTGCACCCGCAACCGGGCGGAGTCGCCGTGCAGAGTCAGCAGCATGACGCCGTTGGCGAACCATGGCCCGGCCTCGGCCTCCCATTCGACACCGGAGGGGCCCACGTGGGCAGCGCGCGCCAGCTTCGACAGAATTCGGGCGGCGGGACGCTTGATGGCCAGCTTGTTGACCGCGCGAATCGGCAGATCGAGTGGATTGCGGAACGGCGACATAGTGAGCTGATACGTGGCCGGTACCTCGCGCCCGCCGACACCGAAGTCCGCGTTCGCCACGTAGGAGCAGTGCACGTCTCCGGACAGCCACATGATCGAGGCGGGTTTGTTCTCGCCGCGGGAGAGCTCACGCGTCAGAGCGGCCATGTCGTTGAACGAGTTGGTGAAAGCGGCCCAGTGTTCGAGATCGAGACCGATCCGCATCTTCTCGGCCACCTTTGCCGACATCGAGCCCCAACTGCCCTGCGCCACAGCCTCGTTCCACTGTTCCAGGTAGTGCAGCGCGGGCAGCATGAGGTAGGGCAACGACGATCCGAACAGCAGATGCCGCGGAGTGGTCTCGAGCGCGCGTTCACGTACCCACGCCCACTCCTTCTCGTCAACCATTTCTCTGTTGTCCGGATCCAGGTTTCGCGAGCAGCGCGAATCGATCATGATCAGCCGCGTGTCGCCGAAGTCGCGGTAGAAGCTCCAGCGTCCGGTCTCGGGCCGCCGGTCGACTCGTAAAGCGAAGTCGGACAACAACTTCTCGCGCTCTGCGTCACTGGCGGCCGATCGTACCGCGGCATACATCTCGTCCTGCGCAAGCTCCTTGGGCGAGAGGTTGCCCAAGTGCTGATACACCCAGTACGACGAATACGCGCCGACCACTCGGTCGTTCCACCAGGGCCGCGTCACGATGTCTCGACGCCAGGAAGCGGATGAATTCCAGTCGTCGCGCAGGTCGTGGTCGTCGAGGATCATGCACGACGGGATGCTCGCCAACAGTGTCCGCACCGGCTCGAGTCCCCAGGACTCTCGGTACAGCCACGAGTACTCCTCGAAATCGCAGATCTCGTTCTCCGCGTCGGTACCGACGGCACTGCGTGGACCCTCGCCGGACCGACGCCGCGCCTGCAGCCGTTCGACGATTTCCGGCGACGGATCGTCGGCGTAGACCTGATCGCCCAGGAGCAGCAAGGCCTGCGGCCACCGGCTCGGGTCCTCCTCGATCAGCGCGTTCCCGAGCCCGGCCAACGCGTCGGCTCCGATCTCCTTCAAGGATTCGTCGCTGTAGTTGTCCCCTCGCCGACAGGATCCGAATGCCAGCGTGACAGGCCCCTCCGCGTCGACCGTGTGAATGGCGGCCCTTCGGCCTTCCGGCGGCCACACTCGACGCTCGTCGACGAACACCTCGTAGTGCACCGGAGAGTTGGCGGGCAGACCTTCCAGTGGCACCAGCGCATAGTGGTGTCCGTGCACGCCCCACGTTCGTTCTTCTGCGCGGACGCCGACGTCGGTCACGACCGTTACGGTCGACGATTCGGCCATCTCGAACCACAGGGTCGCAGTCTCGGTGCCGACGTACCGGACGATCGGGCCGAGTAGGACGAGGCTGTCGGAAGTCATTGGATCCAGATTGCCTGCGTCGGCCCGCTTTCGCCAGTCAGTGGCGCGGATCGGTCCTCACGAGCGGGATGCGATCACAACCTTTCCCCGTACGTGCCCGGTTTCGACCAACCGATGCGCTTCGCGCAGCTGCTCGGCATCGATCGGAGACAGAACCGTCGTGACGGTGGTGCGCACCGAACCCGCATCGACGAGCTCGGCCACCCTGGTCAGTAGCTCGTGCTGGCGAATCAGATCCGGCGTGTCGTGCATCGGACGCGCGAACATGAACTCCCAGTGCCACGAGATCGCCTTCGTCTTGAGCGGCAGAACGTCGAGGGTCTCCGGATCGTCGATCGCCACGATCTGACCGAACGGCGTCAACAGGTCCGCGTAGATCTCGACCTGCCCGGAGGAATGAGCAGTGAACACGTAATCGACGCCGTCGGGCGCTACTCGGCGTACTTCCTCCCGAAGATCGCGTCGGTGATTCACCACCTCGGCTGCACCGAGAGAACGGACCCACTCCATGGCGTCCTCGTCCGCTGCCGTCGCGATCACGCGGACGCCAGGAACGAGGCCCCGAACCAGCTGCAGCACAACGGATCCCACACCCCCGGTGGCGCCCACCATCAGCAAAGTTCCGGTGGTCTCGGCAGTGATGCGGAGCTTGTCGAACAGACCTTCCCAGGCAGTGATCGCAGTCAGCGGCAATGCCGCAGCCTGTGCGAAATCGAGGGTGGTCGGCTTCTTCGCCACGATGCGTTCGTCCACTGCATGGAACTGCGAGTTCGTTCCGGGTCTGCCGATGTCGCCCGCGTAGTAGACCTCGTCGCCGGGCGCGAACATGGTGACGTCGGCACCGACAGCGCGCACCACACCGGCGGCGTCGAACCCGAGGACCTTCGGGGTGCCCTGCGGATCGTTGCCGGCGCGGACCTTGACATCCACCGGATTCACCGACACGGCACGCACGTCGACCAGAAGATCGCGCGGGCGCACGGTGGGCACGTCGATGACCGCATCCGTAAGGCTGGCAGGATCGTAGATCGGAAGCGAGCGGGTGTAGGCAACGGCTTTCATCGTCTCGGTCATACCTACAGGATGGCCCGAACCCCCTGTCCACCGTCAAGGCAGAGCTCGACCACGGCAACGGTGACACCGTCCAGACCGAACCTGGGTACCGTCACCTCCGTCGAACGACCGGCCAGCAGTGCCGCTGCTTCGGCGACGCTGGCGCATCCGACGGCATCGAGCACACGCACCGACACGGTGGGTGTCACGACGGTCGACAGTTCGAGCGCGGAGTACGTCACGCCCCGAACCCCCATGCTCGACGCCACCGCGGCAACCAGGTCGGCTTTCCGGTCGATGGAGGCGATCGCCTCGACGCTCCAGTCCGGTTGCAGCACCGTCGAGATCGCCGCCTCGACGTCGGCGGCATCGACGCCGGCTCGGGCACCTATTCCGACGACGACCCGCATTCTCGCGATCCCTCTACACTCGCGCGTAGTCGACTGCGGCGGCAACGAACCGGGTGATGGATCCGGGATTGCCCGCCGCATGGGTGTGCAGGTACGACGCGTGAACACCGCCCTGCACGAATCCCTCGCGCGCCGCAGTTCTGCCGTCGGGGCTCTGCTTGTGCCAGCCCCACGCGGCCGAGGCGCTCTCGCGCACGTCCACGAGTTTCGTTCGGTGGAACTCGTGGCCGGTGACGCGGGTACCCGCGTCGAACAGTGTGGACGATTCGAGGGCAACCGCATCGCGGTATCCCAGCGTGAGGGTGTTCCCGAATTCCGCGTCCACGTCGACGACCCCGGCCATGGCATGACCGTCCAATCGGCTTGCCAGATACAGCAATCCGGCGCATTCGGCATGAATGGGCAAACCCTTGGCCGCGGCCGTCCTGATATCGGCCAGCAGCAGTTCGTTCGCCGCCAACGCGGCCGCATGCTCCTCGGGGAATCCACCGGGAAGAACGACTCCTGCTGTGCCGGGCGGCAATCCGTCACGCAGCGGATCGAACACGGCCACGTCGGCCCCGGCTGCGCGGAGCAGTTCGACGTGTTCGGTGTATCCGAAGGTGAATGCGGGGCCACCGGCCACCGCGATCACGGGCGATCCATCGGAGCTGTGTACCTCGTTCTCCGGGGACCACTGCGGCGCTGTCACCGACGATCGAGCCAGGGCGCTCACTGCCTCGATGTCGACGAACCGGGAGACGAGTGCGCTCATCGCGTCGACGGCATCGGTTGCGGCACCACCGTGTTCGACTGCGGTGATCAGCCCCAGATGCCGTGACGGGACGACCAGTTCGCTCATGCGCGGCAACGCGCCGAGTACCGGAACACCTACCCGTTCGCACGCTTGACGCAACACGTCCTCGTGCCGCTGACTGCCGACGCGATTGAGAATCACACCGCCGATGCGGACGCTGGCGTCGAACGTCGAGAACCCGTGCAGCACAGCGGCAAGCGACTGACTGTGTCCACGGGAGTCGACCACGAGGATCACCGGGGCACCGAGCATCGCGGCCACCCGTGCGGTCGATCCCTCGGCGGAGGCCTCCCCCGGTCCGGTCATGTCGATCTTGCCGTCGAACAGTCCCATGACGCCCTCGACGACCGCGATGTCGCACCCCCGACTGCCGTGTCGGAACAGGGGCCCGATGCGGTCGGCACCGACCATCACGGCGTCGAGGTTGCGGCCCGGGAGCCCGGCCGCGAGCGAGTGATATCCGGGGTCGATGTAGTCCGGCCCCACTTTGAACGGTGCGACGGTGCGACCGGCGTTGCGCAGCGCACCCATCAGTCCGGTGGCCACCGTCGTCTTTCCGCTGCCCGACGCGGGGGCCGCGATCACCACTGCGGGACAGGACGCGTTCACCATTCGATGCCTCGCTGACCCTTGCGTCCCGCGTCCATCGGATGCTTGACCTTGGCCATCTCGGTGACCAGGTCCGCTGCCTCGATCAGTTCACGGGGTGCGTCGCGTCCGGTGATGACGACGTGCTGATTGCCGGGTCGGTGGGTCAGGACGTCGACCACCTCGGCGACGTCGACCCACCCCCACTTGAGTGGATAGGTGAACTCGTCCAGTACGTAGAACCGGTGCGACTGCTGCTCGATTCGTCGAGCGATCTCCCGCCAGCCCTCTGCCGCAGCCTCGGCATGGTCGACATCGCTGCCCTTCTTGCGAGTCCACGACCAGCCCTCGCCCATCTTGTGCCATTCGACGGCTCCGCCGACCCCGGTGCTCTCGTGCAGTTCGCCGAGGGTGCGAAATGCCGCTTCCTCGCCGACTTTCCACTTGGCACTCTTGACGAACTGGAACACTCCGACGTCGAAACCCTGATTCCAGGCCCGCAACGCCATGCCGAATGCGGCGGTCGATTTCCCCTTGCCCGGGCCGGTGTGCACGGCAAGGACGGGCAGATTGCGGCGCTGACGCGTCGTGAGGCCGTCCTGCGGAACGGTTCCGGGAGCCGGTACACCCTGAGGCATCGCGTACCCCCTACGCCGCTGCGCGAACGACGGCAGCGACCTGCTCCGCCGACAGATCCGCCAGGGCCACGTAACCGCCGCCGAGGCACGCCGCGAAATCTGCGGCGAGTCCGAGGCGGACCATTCCCGATTCGCAGTCGACGACCACGGAGGCGATCTTGTCCGACGCGATGCGTCCCGCGGCGATCCGGGCCCGGCCGACGGGGTCGGTGCCTCCGGTGGCACGGCCGTCGGTCAACGCGACGACCAGAGCGCGGCGCAGTGGGTCTCGAACACGCTCTCGCAGAACGAGTTCCCGTGCCTGCAGAAAGCCCTGCGCCAGTGGCGATCTGCCACCGGTCTTCATCTTCCGCAACCGCGTCACCGCCACGTCCACCGACGACGTCGGCGGCAACACCGTCTCGGCTTCCGTGCCGCGCACGGTGATCACCGCAACCTTGTCGCGGCGCTGATACGCATCGCGCAGCAGCGAGAGCACCGCACCGGTCACCGCGGACAGTCGATCTCGCGCAGCCATCGAACCCGAGGCATCGACGACGAAGACGATCAGGTTGCCCTCGCGGCCCTCCTTGATCGCGCCCCGCAGATCCGCGGGCTCGAGCTTCAGCCGGCCGGAGGTGCGGCCGCGGACGACCTGCTGCTCGGCCGCGGCGAACAGGGTGCCAACCAGGTGCAGGCCCTTGCCCGACTCGACGGTGGGACGTACCGATCGTCCGTGCGCGGACCGTGACCGCGAGCGTCGACCAGGCGCACCCTCGCCCACTCCGGGAACCTCGAGCAACCGGGCTCTGAACTGTGCTCCCGGAGTGCCTGCCTGCTTCTCGCTGCCGGTACCCGAGGGCGGCGGTGGTTGCGCCGAATCCTCGTTCGAATTAAAGGACTGTGTGTCGGAGGACGGGGACTGGGAGGCGTCGTCGGGAGCCTCGGGATCGGGAGCTCCCCCACCACCGTCGGGGTCTGGATCCGGATCCGGCTGCTGCTCGGCCTGTTCGGCCGCGTCCCGCATGGCGTCGTCCAGTTGCTTGTCGTCGATGCCCGGCTCGTCGAAGGGATCGCGCCGACGCCGGTGCGGCAGAGCCAGTTCGGCGGCAATCCGCACGTCTTCCTCGGCCACGTCGCTTGCGCCTCGCCAGGCGGCGTGGGCGGATGCGGTGCGAGCGAGCACAAGATCGGCGCGCATACCGTCGACGTCGAATGATGCGCAGAGCGCGGCGATACGCCGAAGTTCCTTGTCGCTCAACACCACATCGTCGAGAATCTTTCGGGCGGCCAGAATCTGCTCGGCCACGGCGATGTCCTCGTTGCGGTACTCGGCGGCGAATGCGTGCGGGTCACGCTCGTAGTTCATCCGGCGGCGGACGACGTTCATGCGAACGTCCACGTCCCGCGACGCCGTCACCTCCACTGCCAGACCGAACCGGTCGAGCAGCTGCGGGCGAAGCTCGCCCTCCTCGGGATTCATCGTGCCCACGAGAACGAATTGCGCTGGGTGAGAATGAGAGACTCCGTCACGCTCGACATGCACCCGACCCATCGCGGCCGCGTCGAGCAACACGTCGACCAGGTGATCGTGCAGCAGATTCACTTCGTCGACGTAGAGAACACCACGGTGCGCAGCCGCGAGCAGACCGGGTTGAAACGCACGTTCGCCGTCGCGCAGAACCTTCTCGAGGTCGATGGACCCCACCACTCGGTCCTCCGTTGCCCCCACCGGAAGTTCGACGAGCTTCGCCGGACGCGAGCCGTCCTCGTCTTCCACGGCGGGCAGCAGTGCCGCGAGTGCGCGCACCACCGTCGATTTCGCTGTGCCCTTCTCTCCTCGCACCAGTACACCGCCGATACCGGGGTGCACGGCACACAGAATCAGCGACAACCTCAGCTGATCCTGACCGACGATCGCACTGAACGGATATCCCGGTTCGGGAACACTCCCACTTCGCTGCACAGCCAATTCCCTTCGTGCCCGGAGTTCCGCGCCGGACGTTCGGTCGAGATACGCGAAGCCGAGCGGCGATCTGGCTGACAGGGGAATCTCCTCGAGCGAAAATTCTCCTGAACACAGTGGCGGGACCGCGCCTGATTGACACAGGACTTCTCCGCGACCGACTTCGAACGGAACACTACCGCCGAACGAACGAATGCCACGCACGGTAGGGCCGTGTGTGGCATTCGTTCTTGTCGTACTACAGGGAGGTCAGCTCTCGCTCCAGGCGGTGCCGCCACCCCGACGCATCGGCGTGTGCGGGATGCCGTCCTCGAGAACTTCCTCACCGTCCGGCAGGAAGCCGTGCTTGGCGTACATGTCGACGAGGTAGCTCTGAGCGTTGATCCGGCACGGGGCCGAACCGACCTCGGCAAGCGCGGCTCGCAGAATTCGCGTGGTGTGGCCCTGTCCCCTGGCCGAGCGCTGCGTGCAGAGCCGGCCGATACGGAACGCCTTCTCGCCGTCGTCGTGCTCCTCGAGCAGGCGAAGTGTGCACACCACTTCGCCGTCCCGTTCGAGCCAGAAGTGCCGTGTCTCGGTCAGCAGGTCACGCCCGTCCAACTCCGGGTACGCACACGCCTGCTCGACCACGAACACCTCGACACGCAGCTTCAACAGGTCGTACAACGTGCTGTTGGACAGGTCTAGAGCCCATGATCGTTTGAGAGCTGCTGCTTGCGTATTCATACCTTTTGCTATCACACACCCGTGGGCTGTGCGAGCTCACGAGCATTTTCCAGTTGCAGTGTCTTGGACGTCCAGCCCCAGACCTCGTCGAACAACGAGCTGTTCTGCGCCAGCTTGACCCCCAGCGACGGGACCATTTCCTTGAGCTTGGGCTGCCACGCGTCGTACTTGTCACCGAAGCACCGCTGCAGCACGTCCAGCATGGCCGGAACGGCGGTGGATGCGCCGGGAGAGGCACCGAGCAGTCCGGCGATGGTGCCGTCCGCTGCGTTGACCACAGCGGTGCCGAACTCGAGCACACCGCCGCGACCCTTCTTGCGGATCACCTGGACGCGCTGACCCGCGGTGACCAGCTCCCAGTTCTCGCCGAGCACCGAGGGCGCGAACTCGCGCAGCGTCTCGACACGATCTGCCTGCGACTGAGCCAGTTCACTGACCAGATACTTGACGAGTCCGAGTTCGGTCACACCGACCCCGAGCATCGACATCAGGTTTCCGGGCTTCACCGAGGTGGGCAGGTCGGTGATCTTGCCCTGCTTGAGGAACTTGGGCGACCAGCCGGCGTACGGGCCGAACAGCAGACCCTGCTGGCCGTTGATCACGCGGGTGTCGAGGTGCGGGACCGACATCGGCGGAGCACCGACCGAAGCCTTGCCGTACACCTTGGCCGAGTGCTGCTCGATCAGAGCCGGATCGGTGCACCGCAACCACTCGCCGCTGACCGGGAAGCCGCCGAATCCCTTGATCTCCGCGATTCCGGACTTCTGCAGCAGGTGCAGTGCGCCGCCGCCTGCGCCGACGAACACGAACTTGGCGTTGACGGTCTTCTTGACGCCGGTGCGCTGGTTGGCGACCTTGACGTCCCAGCTGCCGTCGGACTGCTTGGTGATGTTGCGCACATCGTGTCCGAAGTGCACTGTGCCGCCCGCGGACGACAGGTAGTTCAGCAGTTGCTTGGTGAGCGCACCGAAGTCGACGTCGGTGCCTTCCTGACTCCAGTTCAGGGCCACGGGATCGGAGAAGTCACGGCCCTTGGCCATCAACGGCAGTCGCGCCGAGAACTCGTCCTTGGAGTCGATGTACTCCATGCCTGCGAACAGTGGGTTGCCCACGAGCGCCTCGTACCGCGCACGGAGGTACTTCACGTTCTCGGCCCCGTGCACGAAGCTCACGTGCGGAATGGGGTTGATGAAGTTCTTGGCGTCGGAGAGCACACCGGTCTCGATGCCGTGTGCCCAGAACTGACGCGACACCTGGAACTGCTCGTTGACGTTGAGCGCCTTGGCGATATCGACGCTGCCGTCCTTGTTCTGCGGCGTGTAGTTCAGTTCGCACAGTGCCGAGTGGCCGGTGCCCGCGTTGTTCCACGCGTCGCTGCTCTCGGCTGCGGCCGCGTCGAGCCGCTCGTAGACGTCGATCGACCAGTTCGGCTCGAGCTGACGGAGCAGCGCACCGAGGGTGGCGCTCATGATTCCGGCACCGACCAGAACGACGTCGGTCTTGATCCGCTTACCCTGCTCATCTTTGGACACTGGAGAATCGACTTCCTTGTCTGTGGAGGTCTCGGCCGGTGGCGGTATCGACCGGAGAACTCTGCTGTAGAGGGCTACTTCACCCGATGCGGTCAGGTTACTAGCTGGGCCTACCCCGTCGGACACCACGTCAACCCGGTTCCGATTGTGCTCCTCGGACGCCGCCCGCGGTGCCCACTACAGTTGTGATCTGTGACTACCTGGGTGCCCGACGTCCTCGGCGACGGCTACGAACAGACGACCATTCCACTCGGCAACGATCCGGACGGCGAAGGGCAGGTCGAGGCCACTCTCGTGCGGTACCAACCGCCCGGTGCCGCCAACTTCGAGCGTTCGGTGATCTACGTCCACGGGTTCACCGACTACTTCTTCCAGCGCCACATCGCCGAGCACTTCGCAGCGCAGGGATACGCCTTCTACGCCCTGGACCTGCGTAAATGCGGACGCTCGCGCCGCGAGGGCCAGACCGCACACTTCGTGACCGATCTGGCGATGTACGACGCCGAGCTGAACGAGGCTCTCGCCCTGGTCCGCACGGAACGCCCGGGTGCCCCGGTCCTGCTCATCGCGCACTCGACCGGCGGCCTCGTACTGCCGCTGTGGCTGAACCGTCTCAACCGTCAGGAGGGCGGATCGGCTGGGCTGGGCCTGTCGGGTGTGGTCCTCAACAGCCCGTGGTTCGATCTGCAGGGCCCACCTGCCATCCGCAGCGTCGGTACCGCCGCGATCGACGTCATCGGCAGGTTCCGGTCCAAGGCACAGGTTCCCGGCGGCGGGCTCGATACGTACGGGTTGTCGCTCGCGGCATCGGAAAACGGCGAGTGGGACTACGACCTCGACTGGAAGCCCCTGGCCGGCTTCCCCATCACCTTCGGGTGGATTCGCGCCGTCCGCCACGGACACGCCGAACTTCATCGCGGCCTCGACATCGGTATCCCCGCACTGATTCTGCGCTCTAAGGTGACGCACTTCTCGCGCCGATACAGCTCCGCAGTCGACGCCGCAGACGCCGTACTCGACGTTCGCCAGATCGCGCGCTGGGCGGGCTGCCTGGGCGACCGCACCACGATCGTGCCCATCGAGGGAGCCCGCCACGACGTCTTTCTGTCCACCGAGACTCCACGCGCTCGGGCCTTCGAGGAAATGGACGAGTGGATCGAGTGGTTGCACCGAAGCGAGAGCACCGACCACGCGTCGGGCAAGGACCACACCGAGAGCGGGCACATTTCATGACCGAGCATTTCGACGTCGCGATCATCGGCTCCGGATCCGGCAACTCGATCGCCGATTCGCGCTTCGAAGACAAGAAGATCGCTCTGATCGAGGAGAACTCGACCTTCGGCGGCACCTGCCTCAACGTCGGCTGCATCCCCACCAAGATGTTCGTCTACGCCGCCGAGGTTGCGCGGACGGTACGCGATTCCTCGAAATACGGTGTCGACGCCCACGTGGACGCAGTGCGCTGGCCGGACATCGTCGATCGCGTCTTCGGCCGCATCGACCCGATCTCGGAGGGCGGCAAGCGTTACCGCGCCGAAGGCAGCCCCAATCTCACCCTGTTCGAGGGTCACGCGCGCTTCGTCGGCCCGCGCACCATCGACACCGGCACCGGCGCCGTGATCACCGCCGACCAGATCGTCGTCGCCGCCGGATCTCGTCCGACGGTGCCGCAGGCCATCGCCGATTCGGGTGTCGCGTACCACACCAACAGTGATGTGATGCGTCTCCGCGAGCTACCCGAGCACCTGGTGATTCTCGGATCCGGTTACATCGCAGCAGAATTCGCGCACGTCTTCTCTGCTCTCGGCTCCAAGGTGTCGATCGTGGCCCGCAAGGACGCCTTGCTTCGCGCACTCGACGCCGACATCTCGAAGCGGTTCACCGAGCTCGCCCGCGCCAAGTGGGACGTACACCTCGACTCCGGCGAAACCACTCCCCTGTCCGAGGGAGGCTTGCACGGGGTCCAACTTGCCGACGGCACCAAGGTCCTCGGCGATGCGTTCCTCGTCGCCGTGGGCCGCGAGCCCAACGGAGACCGTCTCGATCCGGCTGCGGCAGGCATCGAGCTCGACGACGAAGGCCGCATCGTGGTGGACGAATTCGGCCGCACCACGGCCGAGGGAGTGTTCGCACTCGGCGACGTATCGTCTCCCTACCAACTCAAGCATGTGGCCAACCAGGAAGCTCGCGTCGTTCAGTACAACCTGCTGCAGGACGCGTGGCACGGCGACACCTCGACGCTACGGAAGAACGACCATCGGTTCGTTCCCGCTGCGGTGTTCACCGATCCCCAGATCGCCGAGGTGGGCATGACCGAAGAGCACGCCCGCGACGCCGGCCTGGACATCACCGTCAAGGTCCAGAACTACGGAGATGTCGCCTACGGCTGGGCCATGGAGGACAGCGAAGGTCTGTGCAAGATCATCGCCGAGAAGGGCACCGGGAAGATCCTCGGCGCGCACATCATCGGCGCACAGGCCCCCACGTTGATCCAGCCACTCATCCAGGCCATGAGCTTCGGTTTGTCCGCCCAGGACATGGCCCGCGGTCAGTACTGGATCCACCCCGGTCTTCCCGAGGTGGTCGAGAACGCTCTCCTGGGACTCGAACTGTAGTTCCGGTTCACCAGGGGCTGGTGCGGAGCACGATCTCGGTGGCCAGCGCAGCCGGCTCGTCGGCGACGACATTCGCGCTGCCGTCGAGTTGGACCACGCGGAAGTCCGCGTAGACGAACCGTCCGCTCGCGTCGGCGGATGCGCGGCCCAACGAGGACCCGACGACCAATGTCGTCGGCAGCTCGACCGGGGGGCAATCCGCGCCGCGTACGGTTCCCTGCTCGTCCGCGATCGCGGGGTGGCACCGGTTCACCGCGATCAGACTTGCGAAGCGTCCGAAGGTCTTGGCGGCCAACGTCCATGCCGTTTCCGCACCCGCTCCGCTGCCGACGAGGTGCACCCACGACAGCTTCAGCTCGTCGAGAACCGTCAGGATCGCCTCGTCGCTGATGCCGTCGATGCTCTCCAGCGCAACAGTTTTCAGATCCGAATTGTGCAACCGTTCACTGACGGCGTCGTAGACATCCACCGGATCGCCTGCATCGGGAAGCAAGAGAACGGCGTGCCTGCTGTCCGGGCCTGCGACTCGCACCGAACATTGCCCACCCGCAGCACTCACATGCGTGAACTCCATGGGGACGACGGTACTGCCTCTTGCGCCGACCACGCGTCGGTTCTATGGTTAGTTACATGAGTAATGAACCACTGAGGCAAGCAACCTCGACGCACCGGCGGCGGTTCTGATGGACGAGGGCAGGCCAATCTTCCTGCAGATTGCCGAGATGATCGAGAACTCGATCATCGACGGCTCCCTGGCAGAGGAAGAGCAGGTCCCCTCGACCAACGAACTGGCCGCATTCCATCGAATCAACCCGGCCACCGCAGGAAAGGGACTCGCCAAGCTCGTCGCCGACGGTGTCGTCTACAAGAAACGAGGAATCGGAATGTTCGTGACCACAGGCGCTCGGGACGCTCTTCGATTCCGTCGCCGAGACCTCTTCGCTCGCCAGTACATCGATCCGCTCGTCACCGAGGCTCGCAAGCTCGGCATGACCGTCGACGAACTCAAGACCATGCTCGACAACTGGGAGGCAGCACGATGAGCGTCCACACCCTCGACTCGTTCGACGAACCCAGCAGCATCGTTGCGTCGGCCACTCACCTGACCAAGAATTTCGGCTCGTTCACCGCGGTGGACGATGTGAGTTTCGAGATCGAACGCAACAAGATCTACGGCTTCCTCGGCCGCAACGGCGCGGGTAAGACCACCGTCATGCAGATGATGACGGCTCAAATGCGCCAGAGCGCCGGGGACATCTCGGTGTTCGGACAACGTCCGTGGGAAAACCCTCACGCGCTCGGTCACGTGTGCTTCGTCAAGGAAAGCCAGAAGTATCCCGACGATCTCAAGGTCAAGCACGCCGTCTCGCACGCGTCACATGTCCTTCCACACTGGGACGGCGACTTCGCCGCCGAGTTGCTGCGCGACTTCGACCTGCCCCTCGGCCGCAAGATCAAGAAGCTCTCGCGAGGAATGACGTCGGCTCTCGGAATCGTCATCGGACTCGCGTCGCGTGCACCACTGACCTTTTTCGACGAGCCCTACTTGGGACTGGACGCGGTCTCGCGACACCTGTTCTACGACAGATTGCTGGCCGACTACGCCGAGCACCCCAGGACCGTGGTTCTGTCCACTCACCTCATCGATGAGGTCAGCGATCTCATCGAACACGTGATCCTCATCGACAAGGGCAGGATCGTGCTCGACGACGAGTCGGATACCCTGCGCGAGAGTGCGTTCGAGATCACCGGTCCTGCGCCGGCTGTCGACGCGTTCACCGCTGCTCACCGGACCCTGCACCGCTCCGCTCTTGGACCGAGCGTACGAACGACGATCGACGCCCGACTGACTGCTCAGCAGAGATCCGACGGCCGAGCCGCAGGGCTCACCATCGAAGCTGTTCCACTGCAGCAGTTGATCATCGAACGCACCACCGCCGAGGAGGCGTTGTCATGAAACGGATACTGAACGTAGCTCGCATCCACAACACTTCGTGGGCAACGACATTCGTGTGGCCGATGGCGGTTCTCGCGATTGCCTTCGTGATCACCTTCGGCATATTTCTGGTCATCCCGACCACAGACTCCGAATACAACTTCACCGGTAGCGTCTTCTCGATCTATGGATTCGCCATGGCGTTCTACATCACCGCGATCACTCAGTGCTTTCCCTATGCCCTGGGTCTGAGCATCACTCGCCGCGAATTCCTCACCGCCACAGCGTTGGTAGGTGTATGCCAGTCGATTGCATTCGGCACGATCATCTACGTGCTGTCCTTGATCGAAGCAGCCACGGATGGATTCGGCCTGAAACTGCGAATGTTCGGCATCGCTCGGTACGCGACAGACAATCCGTTGGTGCAGTGGGCCGCACTCGTTACCGTCATGCTGCTCCTCGGCGGCTTCGGTGCATTCATCGGCGTCGTGTATCGACGGTTCCGCACCAACGGATTGTTCACCCTCGGACTCGGAGCGCTCGTAGTCTTCGGCGGCGGATCTGTACTCGTGACCTGGCAGAACTGGTGGCCCAACGTCGGCGATTTCTTCACCGACACACCGCGAATTCTGCTACTGGTCGTCATTCCGTTGACCATCACGGCGATACTGTCTGCGGCCAGCTGGTTCGGTCTGCTCAAAGCAACTGCGTGACAATGGTGTCGAGGCCCGGATCGACGCCGTGCTCGATGAGGTCGAGTACGGCGTCGACGTCGAGGTTGTCTTCCACCAGATCGGCCAACAGATCCAACTGCTGCTCCCGCAGTGCCGCGACCGACGTGTCGGGTGCCACCTCGAATCCCGTACGACCCGACTTCTCTGCCACCCAGGTGAGCAGGGAACGACGGAAATCGTCGGACTCGAGCAATCCGTGCCAGTGGGTACCCAGAACGCTGCCGCGTAGGCTGCCTTCGGCGATACCCGACGCGGTGGTCGACAAGGCGTCGTCGCCGTTTCGTGCGACCCTGCCGTGGTGAATCTCGTAGCCCGACACGGGATTCGGGCCGAACTGTATCGACTGCCCCGCCACCTGCGCGAGTACCTTGTCGGCTGCGAACTCGATGTCGAGATCGAGCAGACCGAGACCCCGGACTGCCCCCGCTCCGGATTCGACGGTGTCGTCGATCGTTCGGCCCAACATCTGATAGCCACCGCAGATCCCCAGAACCGGAAGGCCCGCAGCCCCGCGTGCCGCGATCGCATCGGCAAGACCGGTGCGCCGCAACCACTCCAGGTCCGACACGGTGGACTTGCTGCCCGGAACGACCACCAGATCCACATCCTCGAGCCGGGACGGCTCGGTGACCCAGTGGACCGACACCCCGGGCTCGCAGGCCAACGCCTCGACATCGGTGGTGTTGGAGATTCTCGGCAAACGCACCGCAGCGACGCGCAACCACTGCGAGCCGTGCGGTGCACGCGGCCGCCCCACCGGAGCATCGGGAACGGTTCCGAGTGAATCCTCGGCGTCCATCCACAATCCGTCCGCGAAGGGAACGACACCGTACGTCGGACGTCCCGTCAACGCGCGTAACTGATCGAGACCGGGTGCCAGCAGAGCAGGATCACCGCGGAACTTGTTGATCACGAACCCGGCGACGAGCGCCTGATCCCCCGGAGACAGCACCGCAACGGTGCCGAACAGATGAGCCAGCACTCCCCCTCGATCGATATCCCCCACCACGATCACCGGAAGAGACGCCGCCGTCGCCAACCCCATGTTGGCCAGGTCCGTGGCGCGCAGATTGATCTCGGCGGGCGAGCCCGCCCCCTCGCAGATCACCACATCGAATTCCTCGCGCAGAGAGGACAATTCGTCTGCAACCACAGCGCGCAACGACTGCCGATGCTCGATGTAGTTGCTCGCACTCACCTGCGCAACGGCCCGCCCGCGCACCACCAACTGCGAGGTCCGGTCACTCCCCGGTTTCAGCAACACCGGATTGAAGCGGACACTCGGCTCGAGACCGCAGGCCGACGCCTGCATCGCCTGCGCTCGACCGATCTCACCGCCATCGAGCGTGACCACCGAATTGTTGGACATGTTCTGCGCCTTGAACGGAGCAACCCGCACGCCCCGTCTCGCCAACATCCGACACAGCCCGGCAACCAACACACTCTTGCCTGCGTCGGATGTCGTCCCCGCAACCAGCAGAGCGCCTTTCGGATTCACGGCATCGTATTTCTATTCACTCCGCAGGCTCCGCTCACGGGAGGGTCAGAATCTCGCTGCCCGTCTCGGTGACCACGAGGGTGTGCTCGAACTGCGCGGTCCACTTCTTGTCGTGCGTGACCACCGTCCAGCCGTCGTCCCACATCTCGGCGTTGATCGTGCCCAGGTTGATCATCGGTTCGATCGTGAACGTCATACCCGGCTCGATGACGGTGTCCACCGACGGCTGGTCGTAATGCAGAACGACGAGACCGTTGTGGAAGGTGGTACCGATGCCGTGGCCGGTGAAGTCCTCCACCACGCCGTAGCCGAACCGGTGCGCATACGACTCGATGACGCGGCCGATCACGTTGAGCGCGCGCCCCGGCTTGACCGCCTTGATGGCACGCATGGTGGCCTCGTGCGTACGTTCGACCAGCAGGCGCGCTTCCTCGGAGACGTTGCCGGCCAGGAAGGTCGCGTTGGTGTCGCCGTGGACGCCGTCGATGTACGCGGTGACGTCGATGTTGACGATGTCACCGTCCTCGATCACGGTGCGTACCCGTCCACGTTGGGCTACCGAGGGTTCCCGAAGTCCTGCTGCACGTCCCTGAACGAGGTCATCTGCCACGGCATCCCGGATTCCACCGTGATCGATCATGTACTCGTGGGCAATCCGGTCCAGCTCGTCGGTGGTGATTCCCGGTGCCACCGCCCGGCCCGCTTCCTGTAGTGCCCTGGCCGCGATCTTCGACGCCACTCGCATCTTCTCGATGACCTCGGGGGTCTGGACCCAGGGCTCACTGCCTTCGGCCACGGTCGACTTCCAGGCGTATTCGGGGCGCTCGATGGACTTGGGCACCGCGAGGACGGGCGATACGACGCCTGGTACGAGTGGCTGACGGGGCTTGCTCTCGGCGGTCACAGACATGGCGTCCAGAGTAGTCGGCTCGTATTCGGCCCCGAACCGCAGCGCAGTGGCCCGTGCCAGTCGAAACAGCGCTTGCCGTTGTGGATATGATCTGGATCACGTTCGTCGCTCGTGCATCCGACACGGGAAAGGAAGCTCCGTGGTCCATTCGAATCTGTTGCGGCCCCGTGACGGCGATGCCCTGCGCGCCGAACTGCGCCAGGTGGCAGCGGCGTCCGACGTGCCCGTCGTGTTCGGCGGCGAGGTCTCCTCGGAGACCCTGTACCTGAGTGAATTCCACGGAACCAGAACCCGAGGCCTGGACGGACTCGCCATCCCACCCAGATCCGGCCTCGGCGGGCGAGTCATGGAACAGCGCAGGCCCGCGGCCGTGAGCGATTACGGCGCGTCGATGTCGATCACCCATCACTTCGACCGACCGGTACTCGGCGAGGGCCTCAAATCGATACTGGCGGTGCCGGTGGTCGTTGCCGGTGTGGCGCGAATAGTGATGTACGCGGCCCTACGCGAACGCGGACCCCTCGGAGATCGCGTCGGCGACATCATGACGACCGCCGCCAGGCGTCTCGGCCAGGAGATCTCCGTGCGTGACGAGGTCGACCGCCGGATCCGTCTGCTGGCGACCACCCGCTCGATGCTGGACTCGGATGTCTCCCGCACGGCCGAACTGCGCAGCGTCCACGAGGAACTGTCCGATCTCGCCCGATCTGTCGGTGACGTGGCGATCCGGCGCAGACTCGACGCGGTCGCAGCCCGCCTGGCCGCCTCACTAGGCCAGGAGATGCCCCACGACCCACGGACCCAGGACGGGTCGCAGTCGCTGACACCACGAGAGATCGACGTGATCTCACAGGTTGCCCTGGGCTGCACCAACATCGAGGTCGCCGCGCGTTTGTCGATCGGTGCCGAGACCGTCAAGTCGTACCTGCGCAGCGTGATGCGCAAAACCGAATCGCACACTCGATACGAAGCCGTGGTGGCCTGCCGTCGACTCGGTGTGCTGCCCTCCTGAACCGGGCACACCGCCGAGCGGTCAGTACCCGGGCGGCAGTTGCTCGAACATCTCTCGGGTCACCGCGACCGCATTGTCCGAGCTGCCGCCCCGCACCACGAGGGTGGCGAAGGCGATGTCTCCGCGGTAGCCGACGAACCACGAGTGCGAGCCGCCGTCGACCTCTGCTTCGCCTGTCTTGCCGTACACCTCGCCCTGGTCTGCGATGCGCTCGGCCGTACCGCTGGTGACCACCGAACGCATCATCCCGCGCAGCCCGTCGACCATCGCAGGCTCGATTTGCGGAAGCTCTCCCGTGATGACGGTGTCGCGTCCGACCAGGAGGTTCGGCACCGGCGTCGAGCCATGGGCCACCGTCGCGGCGGCCAGGGCCATACCGAACGTCGACACGACCACTCGGCCCTGACCGAAGCCGTCCTCGGTGCGCTGGACGAGCTCCTCGGCCGGGGGCACCGAACCGGAATCGGTAGGCAGCCCGACGACGTCGTAGTCCGGCCCGACGCCGAACTGAGATGCCGCCACGGTCAATGCATCCGGTGCCATCTCGCTGGCCAGCTTGGCGAACGAGGTGTTGCACGAGCGGGTGAACGCAGTACTCATCGTCACGTCACCCAATGCGAACTCGTTGTAGTTGGGCACACTGCGCTCACCGATCACGATTCGACCCGGACACGGGACGGTGCTGCCCGGAGACGCGAGTCCGCTCGAGATGGCGGCACCGGCGGTGATGATCTTGAAGGTCGATCCGGGTGGGTAGAGGCCGGCCGACGCGACCGGTCCGTCCCGATCGGCAGCCGGGTTCTGTGCCACCGCCAGAATCGCCCCGGTGGACGGCTGGATGACCACCGTCATCGCCTGCTCGGTGCGTGCGTTCACCGCACGCTGCGCCGCGACCTGAATGTTGCGATCGAGACTGATGGAGAACGACGGAGAGGGCTCCGGCGGAGTGTCGGTGAGGACATCGATGTCGACGCCGTTGCGATTCGTGGTGACCACACTCCACCCCGCCTTGCCGTCGACCTCGTCGATGACGGCCTTCTTGACCTGGCCGACCAGGTCCGGCGCGAACGTGGGGTCGGTGGACACCAGATCCGATTCGTCCGATGCGGTCACTCCCGGGATCTCGGTCAGCGCGGCCGAGATCGGCTGGTAGTCACTGTCTCGAAGCAACGCCACCGGATAGTCGCCGTCGACAGAGGTGGCGGATTCGACGATGGACTGCGCGGTGATGGACGCATCGAACGGTGTCAGCAATGTCGACAGCGCCGTCGCCGAGGCAACCACATTGTTCGCATCGGCCGCGTCGAATTTGATTCGGTGCACCACCCCGGGCACCAACACGTCGGTCCCGGAGCGCTCGTTGACTCGTGCGCGCGGAGCCGCCGTGGATCGCAACGACATCGTTTGAGTGTCACCGAGCTTGGGATGGATGTCCGACGCCGTCCAGCGCACCACCCACTCGCCCTCGCTGCGACCCATGTTCAGCTGACCGTCGTACGTCCACACCCGATCCTTCGGCAGCTGCCACGTGTAGGTGTAGCCGACTGTGGCGGTGTCACCGTCGACCTGCACCGACGTCGTCTCCGCTTCCAGAGCCTCGGCCTGAAGATTGGTCCACGCCTCGGTCAGTGCCGTGGCCGCCGCGTCGGGCTTGTCGGTGTCCGCGGCCGCGGCGGCGATGTCGTTGGACTCGAACGCGGCGAGAAATGCCTGGGCAGCCGGCTCCGGGCCGTCGGGCTTGGGGGTACATCCGGCGAGGGCGGCAGCAACGACGGCTGCGACCACCGATACCGCGCCGATCCGATACCGCACTTCGGTTGCACCACGTGATCTCATTGCGCCCCATAGTAATAGGGCGCTGCCTCCGGCTGCGGCAACGAATCGCGGTTCGGCACAACCCGTTCGAGCGACGGCCGATCTAGTCGAGGAGCACGGTCGTGAAGGTCGCCACCTGGGTCAGACCGATCTTCGCGTACGCCCGTCTGGCGACGTAGTTGAAACTGTTGACGTAGAGGCTTGCGGTGCGGCCCTGGCGGACCACCGAATTCACCACCGCTGCGGTACCGGACGCACCGAGACCGTGCCCACGCCGATCGGGGTGAACCCATACCCCCTGGATCTGCCCCACCGTCGCCGACTGCGACCCGATCTCGGCCTTGAACACCACCCGACCGTCCTCGAATCGAGCCCACGCACGCTGCGCGGCAATCAGACTCGAGATCCGTCGCCGGTATCCGCGGCCGCCGTCGTTCTGCCTCGGGTCGACTCCGACTTCCTCGATGAACATGGCCACGGCCGCAGTCAGATACACGTCCAGTTCCTCTGGGCGAACGAGACGTACGTGTGGATCGGGGGTGACCGACGATCGGACCGACGTGGCCAGCAGCGGTTGCTCACCACGAACTTCCCGGGCCGGGCCCCAGTCGGTTTCGAGCATCTCCCACAGCGGCAGTGTCAGTTCGGCTCGTCCGACCAGTGAGGAACACAGCCGTGGACCGCGGCACGCGCGGTCGGCGAACGACCGCAGATCGTCACTCGATCCGAGCAGAGGGACGAGGTTGGCTCCGTAGAAGCACAATGACTCGTCCGGTCCGCCCCGGCTCCACATCTCACCGTGAAACGACCTCGGATCCAGTCCGGATTCCTGCACCCTCGCGGCGACCATGCAGGTGGCAACCGGGTCGGCATCGAGCACCCGTAAGACATGCGCAACGTCCCGATTACCGAGAGGCTTCGCACCGAGGAGCTTGAGCACCTGCCGACCTCCTGACCCACCTACCGCATACACACCGACCGAGCGTGTAGCGAATCATTCCAGAGAACCTGTTCCCTCGGTGGCAGAGCGGCAAACCGGACACCGACCGGATCGATCCTGCTCAGCTGACCGTCACCACCGGAGCGCCGCCGTCTGCGGTCTCATCCTTCTCGAATTCCTCGGCGATGCGCATTGCTTCCTCGATCAAGGTCTCCACGATCTGCGCCTCGGGCACGGTCTTGATGACCTTGCCCTTGACGAAGATCTGGCCCTTGCCGTTGCCCGACGCCACGCCGAGGTCGGCGTCGCGCGCCTCGCCCGGACCGTTGACGACGCATCCCATGACGGCAACGCGCAGCGGAATTTCCATGCCCTCCAGGCCTGCGGTGACCTCGTCGGCGAGGGTGTACACGTCGACCTGCGCGCGTCCGCACGACGGGCAGGAGACGATTTCGAGCTTGCGGGGACGCAGGTTGAGCGACTGCAGAATCTGGTTACCGACCTTGATCTCCTCGGCCGGCGGAGCCGACAGGGACACGCGGATGGTGTCGCCGATTCCACGAGACAGCAGTGCGCCGAAGGCCACCGAGGATTTGATGGTGCCCTGGAAAGCGGGGCCGGCCTCGGTGACACCGAGGTGCAGCGGGTAGTCGCACTGCGCGGCCAGCTGCTCGTACGCGGCGACCATGATGACGGGGTCGTTGTGCTTGACGGAGATCTTGATGTCACCGAATCCGTGTTCCTCGAACAGACCCGCCTCCCACAGCGCGGACTCCACGAGGGCCTCCGGTGTCGCCTTGCCGTACTTCTTCATCAGGCGAGGATCGAGCGAACCGGCATTGACGCCGATGCGGATCGGAATGTTCGCGTCACCGGCTGCCTTGGCGACTTCCTTGACCCGGCCGTCGAATTCCTTGATGTTCCCCGGGTTGACGCGCACAGCGGCGCATCCTGCATCGATCGCGGCGAAGATGTACTTGGGCTGGAAGTGGATGTCGGCGATCACCGGAATCTGACTCTTCTTGGCGATGATCGACAGCGCATCCGCGTCGTCCTGTGTGGGGCATGCCACACGCACGATGTCGCAGCCCGACGCCGTCAGTTCGGCGATCTGCTGCAGAGTGGCGTTGATGTCGTGGGTCTTGGTGGTGCACATGGACTGCACCGAGATGGGGCTGTCGCTGCCCACTCCCACCGACCCGACCTGGAGCTGCCTGGTCTTTCGACGCGGCGCGAGTACCGGTACCGGCGGTGCCGGCATTCCCAATCCGACTGACACGGACACAGTGGCCTTCTTTCCTAGCTACGACTGACGAGTCTACTTAGAACAATTGAATCGGGTTGACGATGTCCGCCGTGAGTGTCAACAAGGAGAACCCGATGAAAACGACGATGACCACGTAAGTGACCGGCATCAGCTTCATGTAGTCCACCGGCGCGCCGTCCGGTAGGCCACGGCGGTTTCGGAAGATGTTGCGAATGCGCTCGTAGATGGTCACGGCGATGTGGCCACCGTCGAGCGGCAACAGCGGCACGAGGTTGAACGCCCCGAGGAAGAAATTCAACGACGCGAGCAACCCGATGAACGTCGCCCAGTTCTCCGTCTCCGCTGCCTGACCACCGATGACACTGGCACCGACGACGCTCATCGGGGTGTCGAGGCCACGCTCACCGCCGAAGATCGACTCCCACAGCGCCTGCACCTTGGTCGGCAGTTGCACGAGTGCCTTGCCGGTCTGTACGAAGATGTCGCCGGTGAAAGCGAACGTCTCCGGCACCGCCTCGATCGGGTTGTACGTGATGTTCGGTGGCGGACCCCCGGTGACACCCACCGCCCCGACCGTCGTCGACTCCCTCGCTCCGGTGTCGGGATCGACGACGTATCGCTGAACCTGTGTGACCGGGACGGTGATGGTCTGCGAAGCACCGTTGCGATCCACTGTCAGCTCGACCGAGCCGGTGGAGGCCTGAATGGCCAGAACCGCATCCGACCAGACCTCCGTGGGGGTGCCGTCCACCGCTGTGATGATGTCGCCCTCACGCAGCCCTGCCGCGGCGGCCGGACCGTCACCCGAGCAATCGGCGATCTCACCGTCCGGTGTCTGCGTCGTTCCGACGCAGCCGACACCCTGGACAGTCGTGGTCGGAGTGACCCGATCGGGCGTGCCCCACCCGAGAACGAGCGCATAGATCAGCACGATTCCCAGTACGAAGTTCATCGCGATGCCGCCGACCATGACGACGATCCGCTTCCACGTCTTCTGGCGATACATCGCGCGCTCGACCTCGTCGGGTGCGAGCTCGTCGATCGCCGTCATTCCGGCGATGTCGCAGAATCCGCCGGCCGGAATTGCCTTGAGGCCGTATTCGGTCTCGCCGCGTCGGAAGGAGAAGATCTTGGGGCCGAACCCGATGTAGTACCGGCGGACCTTCATGCCGAGCGCTTTCGCGGTCCACATGTGTCCTGCCTCGTGCAGCGCGATCGACACACCGATGCCGACGGCGAACAGCACCACACCCAGAGCGAACAGCATGTAACTCAGAGGCCCTTCTGTTTCAGGAGCTCACTCGCACGTGCGCGAGCCCAGGAATCCGCCGCGAGGACGTCGTCCACGTCGGTCGGCACCGTCGACCATTGTCCACTGCCGTCATCGACGACGGCACGCACCGTCTGCACTATCTGCGGGAACTCGATGCGCCCGGCGAGGAACGCCTCGGCCGCGATCTCGTTGGACGCGTTGTACACCGCCGTCGTGCACCCGCCCATGATTCCGGCCTCGCGGGCCAGCTGCACGGCGGGGAACACTCGATCGTCGAGTGGCTCGAAGTCCCAGGAGAACGCTGCAGTGAAATCGAGTGCACGCGCAACATCGGGAACTCGATCGGGCCACCCGAGCGCCAACCCGATCGGAAGCTTCATGTCCGGCGGGCTGGCCTGGGCAATGGTGGATCCGTCCACGAACGTCACCATCGAATGGACGATGGATTGCCGATGCACGGTGACGTCGATCTTGTCGTACGGCACCCCGAACAGCAGATGCGCTTCGATCAACTCGAGGCCCTTGTTGACCAAGGTTGCCGAGTTCAACGTGTTCATCGGACCCATCGACCAGGTCGGATGAGCCGCGGCCTGGGCAGGCGTCACCGACTTCAGTTCCGCTTCGCTCCACCCACGGAACGGTCCGCCCGAAGCGGTCAGGATCAGTCGATCCACCTCGCTTCGGTGGCCACTGCGCAGGCACTGCGCCAGCGCCGAGTGCTCCGAGTCCACCGGAACTATCTGTCCCGGTGCGGCGGCAGCGAGCACCAGTTCCCCGCCAGCGACCAGAGATTCCTTGTTCGCCAACGCCAGCCGGGCTCCGGTCTTCAACGCCGCCAACGTCGGCTCGAGACCGAGCGAGCCCACCAGTGCGTTGAGCACCACGTCCGCCTGCGTGGACTCAACGAGCTCGGTGACCGCGCGCGGCCCGCTCAGAACCCCGGGAAAGTCGAGCTCGGCGGCAGCGGCGGGGTCGGCCACGGCCACGCGTCGAGCACCGGTCTCGGCGATCTGACGGCGAAGTAGCTCGATCTTTCCACCGCCCGCAGCAAGACCGACGACGACGAAACGGTCGGGGTCGGTGGCGATGACGTCGAGCGCTTGGGTTCCGATCGAGCCGGTGCTACCCAACAGCAACACTCGAATCGGCTCGGGACGATCCGAGGAGGTCGTTCGCTCACGATGGTCTGGCACCGGTCCATTGTTGCCTACCGAGGCTGAGAAACCCCTATGTGCCGCCGTAGCTGGCACGCTGGAGGGCATGGACGTCTCGAAGTATCGCGCGGCATCGTTCAACTACGTCGACGTAGGAGCAACGAGCGGCAGGCTCCCGTCCGGCTACCACCACGTCGAGAAATCGCGGGTCATCGGATCCGGACTCGAGGACTTCGTGGCCGCAGCGGACACGCTGATGCGCTGGGACATGCACCGCGGCACCGGACTGAAGGTCCATTCCGACGCCGACAACGCCGTCCCCGACGCCGTGGTCGTTCTCACGCTCGGGCCCGTCCGCATCCCCTGCCGTGTCGTCTACGTCATCGACGAAGCCAACCGACAGGGCTTCGCCTACGGCACCCTGGACGGCCATCCCGAGTCCGGCGAGGAACTCTTCTACGTCGACTTTTCCCCCGAGGACGGGACGGTCTCCGCGCACATCACCGCGTTCTCGAACCCCGGCCGCTGGTACACCAGGCTCGGCGGTCCGGTGGGCCAGCGGGTGCAGGCCCTGTTCACCGACCGCTATCTGACGGCGTTGTCGTCGGCGTGCCGGTCGCCGCGCTGAGTCAGGAGGAGGGTGGGTGCACTGCGCGCCAGTGCTCGGCGATGTCGATTCGCTTGGCCACCCACACCTTGTCGTGAGACTGAACGTGATCGAGAAAACGCTCAAGGGCGGCGATACGAGCCGGTCTGCCCACCAGCCTGCAGTGCAGTCCGACCGAGAGCATCTTGGGGCTGCCGTTCTCCCCCTCGGCGTACAGCACGTCGAACGCGTCCCGTAGATGCGCGTAGAACTCGTCTCCGGTCGAGAACCCTCCGGGCGACGCGAAACGCATGTCGTTGGTATCGAGGGTGTACGGCACCACCAGGTGATCGACGATCTCGGAGCCACGAGAGACCTTCTCCCAGTAGGGAAGATCGTCGGCGTAGGAATCCGAGTCGTACACGAAGCCGCCGTGCTCGACGACGAGCGACCGGGTGTTCGGAGAGTCACGTCCAGTGTACCACCCGAGCGGGGCCGAGCCGGTGAGGCCCTGAAGGATGGCCACGGCCTCGGCCATGTGCTCGCGCTCGACGTTCTCGTCGATCTGCTGGTAGGACAGCCACCGCAGACCGTGGCAGGCGATCTCGTGACCCAATTCCGACAGTGCGGCAACCACTTCCGGGTTTCGTTCCATGGCCTTCGCGACAGCGAACACCGTCAGGGGTAGGTCGCGCTTCTCGAACGCCCGCAGCACCCGCCACACGCCTGCCCTCGAGCCGTACTCGTACAGCGACTCCATGCTCATGTGCCGATTCGGAAAGGCTTGTGCCCCGATCATTTCCGAGAGGAACGTCTCGGATTTGGTGTCACCGTCGAGGACGTTGTTCTCCGCACCCTCCTCGTAGTTGAGGACGAACTGGACGGCGATGTTGGCCTGACCCGGCCACTGGGCGTGCGGCGGCGTGCGGCCGTACCCCACCATGTCTCGGGGGTAGCTCAGCGGAAACTGGGTCAGTGGATGCGGAAGGCGCTCGGACGTCACCGCCGCAGTCTCTCACCGAAGTCGGCAGTCGCGCCGGGTGAGCACACAACCCTGATGGCTACGACGGGCGGTCGTATGCCAATATTGTCCGAACGCGCAGGCTCGACGCCTCGTGAAGGACGACTTCGAGAATTCATCACCCGAGAGGACCGACCGGTGGCAAATACCGAACTGGAATCCGCTTCGTACGACCCGGTCGTCGATACCCGCAACGAGGTGCCGGACGTGCCGTCCGCCGAGTGGGGGTGGAGTGGTGAATCGAATCGCGCGATGCGGGTGGCCGCCATCGTCGTAGCCGTGTTCCTGCTGTTCATGATGATCGGCAACCACACCGGCAAGGTCGAGGATCTGTGGTTGATCGGATTCGCAGCGATGCTGGTCGGGCTCGTGGTGCGAGACATCGTCGTCCGCCGCAAGCCCCGCTAGCAACCGAGTCAGTTCTCGGCTGCCAGCTGACCGCACGCTGCGGCGATCTCCTGACCGCGGGTGTCTCGGACGGTGCACGAGACGCCCTGCGCAATCACCCGTCGGACGAACTCTCGCTCCACCGGCTTCGGGCTGGCGTCCCATTCGCTACCCGGAGTCGGATTGAGTGGGATCAGGTTCACGTGAACTCGTGAGCCGAGTGCCTTGTGCAGCTTCTTGCCCAGCATGTCTGCTCGCCACGGCTGGTCGTTGACGTCTCGGATCATTGCGTACTCGATCGAGACACGACGACCGGTCTGGTCTGCGTAGTACCTTGCCGCCGACAACACCTCTGCCACCGACCAACGGTTGTTCACGGGCACCAGCGTGTCGCGGAGTTCGTCGTCGGGCGTGTGCAACGACACCGCCAGCGTCACCGACAGTCCCTCGTCGGCCAGCTTGCGGATTGCCGGTGCCAGACCGACCGTCGACACCGTCACCGAGCGCTGCGAGAGACCGAGTCCGTCGGGTGCGGGCGAGACGATCTTGCGCACCGCGGAGACGACCCTCTTGTAGTTCGCCAGGGGCTCGCCCATCCCCATGAAGACCACGTTCGACAGTCGACCTTCACCCCCGTGGACCACGCCGTCGCGCAGGTCGGCTGCAGCCGAACGGACCTGGTCGACGATCTCGGCCGTCGACAGGTTCCTCGTCAGACCCGCTTGGCCGGTCGCGCAGAAGGGACAGGCCATTCCGCAGCCGGCCTGACTGGAGATGCACAGAGTGGCCCGATCCGGGTACCGCATCAGAACGCTCTCGAGCAAGGTCCCGTCGTTGGCCTTCCACAGGGTCTTGCGAGTGTCACCGTCATCACATGCCAGGTGCTTGATCGGCGTCAGCAGCGTGGGGAAGAGATCGGCACCGACCTTTTCGCGGGCCTCGGCCGGAAGATCGGTCATCTTGGTGGTGTCGGCCTCGAGACGCCCGTAGTAGTGCCGGGCCAGCTGATCGGCGCGAAACGCAGGTAGACCGAGCGCCTTCACCGCATCCCGCAGACCCTCTTTGTCCAGGTCGGCGAGGTGGCGCGACGGCATACCGCGACGCGGCGCAGTGAAGACCAAGGGGAGATTGGGCCTCTTCTGCTCGGTCGACGTGTTCGTTGCCTCGACGGAGTCGCTCATACTCCACCCCACATCTTTCGGTGACACTGCATTCCTCCATTGTCCACCCCATCGCCTCGCAGTCCTATTCGCGACTGTTTCCGTCCGTTATCCGATGGGTATCGAGGTCGTGGCCGGATGCACGTGCATTCGGCCTTCACGTGCGGAAGGATCATCGACATGGCCACCAGAGCTGACGACAATCACGAGACATCGCTGGACAAATCGGGCGCAGCGCACCCCGGCGAGCACAGCGCCTCGGGCGACCTCGCTCCGATCACTACTCCGGATTCGGACGGCCATTCCGCTCCCGATCCCGAGTTCGTTCCCGAGCGACAGGCTGCCGCTCCGACCGATATCGCCCACACTCGCACCGCCGCCCTGTGGACCGGCCTGGTGGTCGGAGCTGTGGTCCTGGTGATCCTGCTGGTGTTCATCGTGCAGAATCTCGACTCCGTCACGGTCCAGATCTTCGCGTGGCAGCTCGATCTGCCCCTCGGCATCAGTATGTTGCTGGCCGCGATCGCCGGCGCGCTGGTGATGGCAATGGTGGGCGGCGCTCGAATCCTTCAGGTGCGACGTTCGGCCAAGAAGAAGTAGCGCCACTCGTGAACACTATGTACAGAAGCTGGCGCTGACTCACTGAATCGATCAGGCTTGGGGTGCCCCACTTCACTCGAGGAGCATGACGTGACAACTTTCATGGAGACACCTGTGGCATCCGGCGTTGCCCCGGACCGAGCCCGGTCCTGGCTGCTGGTGCCGGCCACCAAGCCCGAGACCTTCGGCGACGCCGTCGCGTCGGGAGTCGATGCCGTCATCCTCGACATCGAGGACGCAGTCGCTCCGGCCAAGAAGCCGGCCGCGCGCGAGGCCGTCGTGCAGTGGCTCGGCGAAGGAAACTCTGCGTGGGTACGCATCAACGATGCAACGACGCCGTATTGGGCCGATGACCTCGCCGCGTTGTCCGGTCTGCCCGGACTGGTCGGCGTCATGCTCGCGAAGACCGAGAGTGGCGGTCAGGTCGAGGCCACAGCTGCTCGCCTGGCACCCGGCACTCCGATCCTGGCACTGGTCGAGTCCGCGATGGGCCTCGAAGCCGCGACGGAGATCGCCCGCGCAGAGTCGACCTTCCGTCTCGCTTTCGGCAGTGGCGACTTCCGCCGCGACACGGGTATGAGCGACGACCCGCTGGCTATGGCGTACCCCCGTTCACGCCTCGTCGTCTCCTCACGCGCAGCGCGCATTCCGGGACCGATCGACGGACCGACGCTGACGGCCAACGACAGCATCCTCGGACGCGACGCAGCTCTGACCCTGTCGATGGGCATGACGGGCAAGCTGTGCATGCACTCGGAGCAGGCTGCCATCGTCAACCGCGAGCTCGCGCCGTCACCGACGGATGTGTCGTGGGCCCGTGACGTCATCGATGCCCTCGGTGCCGACGGCGCGCACGTCAAGGACGGAAGCGACCTGCCCCGCCTGGCGAAGGCGCTCAAGATCAACGAGCTGGCCGAGATCTTCGGGATTTCCGCCGCCTCCTGAAATCACCTGGGGTCGAGGTGCGTTCGGCGAAAAGCCCATCGGCTCGCTAATGCAGCTCGATTCCGGTCGGTTTGTACCGGACGTGGACTCGATACCGCACGTCGAACGAGACACCGTCCACCGACTTCGCGGCCTCACGTGCGACGCGTGGACCGAACTCGATTCCCAGCACATCGCGCAGCATGCGTCGATTCGGAAACGACCATCTCGTGTCGACACGGGTGAGTGCGAAACCCTGTGCCTCGAAGAACGCCTCGACTGTTGCCGGGTCGTAATGCGGCAGATCGGCCCGCATCCAATCCCCGTACGGCAACGCGGTCGCGTCCAGATCCACGACGACCAACGCCCCTCCCGGCCCGAGCACGCGCATGGCGTCGACGATTCCCGGCCCGCAGCCCGGTCCGAAAAAGTACGCGGTGCGCGCATGGACGACGTCCACGGTGCCGTCGTCGATCGGGAGGGAATCCGCTTGCGCGATCTTCACCTCGACATTCGGCAGGTTCGCGACTCGCAGTCTCGCCGCAGCAGCGAGTGGTTCGTGCGGCTCGACGCCTATCACCCGGTCCGCGTCGGCCGCGAACACCGGAAGATGAAAGCCGCTTCCGCAACCGACGTCGACGACCGTCTTGGCCGTCCAGTCAGCCACCGAACGGATCGCGTCGAACAGAGCACCGTCGACGTCCTGAGCACGGTTCTCCGCCTCGTACAGGTGAGGCCAGTTCCAGATGTTCGGGCTGGGAATCACCCCGGTGACTTCGCTGCGCACGCCCGAGAACAGTCTGCTCAGAGGAGAACGGTGAAGACGAGCCATGCCACGAACGCCGAGGGCAGCAGCGAATCGAGCCTGTCCATGATGCCGCCGTGGCCGGGCAGCAGGGTGCCCATGTCCTTGATGCGGAGGTCACGCTTGACCTGCGACTCGATCAGATCACCCAACGTGCCGGTCACCACCAGAACCACGCCGAGAAGGATGCCGATCATCGAGTTGGCCTCGAGGATGAGCGTCACCGTCAGCAGACATCCGATGATGCAGAAGATGAGCGAACCGGCGAGCCCTTCCCAGGACTTCTTCGGGCTGATGGCGGGTGCCATCGGATGCTTTCCGAACAACACACCCGCGATGTATCCGCCGATGTCCGAGCACACGACGCCGATGACGAACACCAGGATGCGGCCTGCGCCGTTGTCCTGCAGCACCATCAAAACGGTGAACGAGGCCAGCAGCGGCAACCAACATGCCACGAGGACGGTGACGGAGAGTTCTTCGAGGTAGTTCTTCGGAGCGGTGCCGAATCCCTGCCGCAGCAGCAGCCACACCATGCACACCAGGACGGTGCCCACCGCCGCGCTGAGCACACCGACTGCCCCGAACGGCCAGCCGAGCCAGATCATCGCCTGACCGCCGAGGATCAGGGGGATGCGGGGCACGAGGACCCCACCCTCGCGCAGGCGCTTGGACACCTCGTAGGTAGCGACGGCCAACGCGACGGCCACCACGCCGATCCACACCAGCGGCACGAAGACCAGGACGAGAATCAGGCCGATTCCCAACGACCCGCCGACTCCGATCGCGGCAGGAAGATTACGACCTGCCTTGCCCGTCGACTTCGCTGCGGCGACCCCGGACGAGGCAGCGGGCGTACCGCTGCCCTCCTGCCGATCCGGTCCCACCACTGTCGTCATCTCCTCGAAATTCATCGTCGTCCGTCGCGAAAAGCAGCTGTCGAGGTCGGGTCAGACCTCCATCAGCTCGCCCTCTTTACGCTTGACGAGTTCGTCCACGGAAGCGGTGTACTTGGCAGTGGTCTTGTCCAGATCGTTCTCGGCGCGGACGACCTCGTCCTCGCCTGCTTCGCCGTCCTTCTGAATGCGCTTGAGCTCTTCCATCGTCTTCCGGCGAACGTTGCGAATCGATACCTTCGCGTCCTCGCCCTTGCCCTTGGCCTGCTTGACGAATTCGCGGCGACGTTCCTCGGTGAGCTGCGGAACTCCGATTCGAATGAGGTTGCCGTCGTTGGTGGGATTGACACCGAGATCGGAGTTGCGAATGGCGGTTTCGATCGGTCCCAGCTGATTGGACTCGTACGGCTTGATGACCACGAGGCGCGCTTCGGGGACGCTGATACTTGCCAGCTGGGTGATCGGTGTCGGAGCACCGTAGTACTCGATGACGATGCGGGAGAACATCCCGGGGTTGGCACGTCCGGTGCGAATCGAGGACAGATCGTCACGTGCAACCGATACGGCCTTTTCCATCTTCTCTTCGGCATCGAAGAGAGCTTCGTCAATCACGATCTGTCCTCCATCGTCTTCGTCTTCGATTCGCTCACGTCACTGTCGGCAACGATCACGACGTGACCAGCGTGCCGATCTTCTCACCGGAAACGGCGCGAGCGATATTTCCCTGAATCAGCAAATTGAACACCAGCATCGGCATCTGATTGTCCATGCACAGACTGAAGGCCGTCGCATCGGCAACCTTGAGTCCCTGTTCGATGGCCTCGCGGTGCGTGATTGTGTCGAACATCGTCGCATCGGGGTCCAGTCGCGGATCGGCCGAATACACGCCGTCGACCGCCTTGGCCATCAACAACACCTCGGCACCGATTTCCAGCGCGCGCTGCGCAGCCGTGGTGTCGGTGGAGAAATACGGCATACCCATGCCGGCTCCGAAGATCACCACGCGCCCCTTCTCCAGATGACGTCGTGCGCGGAGCGGGAGGTACGGCTCTGCGACCTGACCCATCGTGATCGCGGTCTGCACCCTGGTGGCAACGCCTTGCTTCTCCAGGAAGTCCTGCAGCGCAAGACAATTCATGACGGTTCCGAGCATGCCCATGTAGTCCGAACGGGACCTGTCCATGCCGCGCTGCTGCAGTTCGGCACCACGGAAGAAATTGCCACCGCCGATCACCACTGCGACTTGGACCCCGGTGGCCACCACCTCGGCGATCTGTTCGGCAACGTTGTTCACGACATCCGGATCGAGACCGACCTGGCCGCCTCCGAACATCTCCCCACCCAGTTTGAGCATCACGCGTCGGAACCCGGGACGGTCAGGGGCCGGATCGGTCATAGCTCTCCTCGGTACTCGTCGAACACTACGGTTTCCTCTTGGATCATCCTGCCCTATCGAGGCCCGGGTGGTGGACAGGGCTCCGGCCTGCACACCCACCTGCCCCGCGCACGAGCGATGCCGCCCACTCGATGGAATCGAATGAACGGCATCGCTCGACCGAACCGGTGCGCAGACTAGCTGGCACCGACCTCGAAGCGCGAGAAGCGGGTGATGGTGACGCCGGCCTCGTCGAGAATGGCCTTGACGGTCTTGTTGCCGTCCTGCACCGACTTCTGTTCGGTGAGAACGACGTCCTTGAAGAATCCGTTGACGCGACCTTCGACGATCTTCGGCAGTGCCTGTTCCGGCTTGCCTTCTTCGCGAGCGGTTTCCTCGGCGATGCGACGCTCGGCGGCCACCAGGTCCTCGGGGACCTCGTCGCGCGTGACGTACTTGGCCTTGAGGGCGGCGATCTGCATCGCAGCTGCGCGCGCGGCATCGCCTGCGGCGTCGCCGTCACCGGTGTACTCGACGAGCACGCCCACGGCAGGCGGCAAGTCCGCGCTGCGCTTGTGCAGGTACGTCGCGGTGTTGCCGTCGTAGGACACGACGCGACGCAGCTCGAGCTTCTCGCCGATCTTGGCCGACAGCTCGTTCAGAGCCGTTTCGACAGTCTTGCCGTCGAGGTCGAGCGCCTTGAGGGCATCGACGTCGGCAGGCTTGCCTGCTGCAGCCGTCGCTGCAACGGATGCGGCGAACGTCTGGAACTCGTCGTTCTTGGCCACGAAGTCGGTTTCGGAGTTGATCTCGACGAGCACTCCACCCTCGGCGACGACGAGGCCTTCGGCGGTGTTGCGCTCGGCGCGCTTGCCGACGTCCTTGGCACCCTTGATACGCAGGTACTCGACGGCCTTGTCGTAGTCGCCGTCGTTCTCGGCGAGCGCGTTCTTGCAGTCCATCATTCCGGAGCCGGTGAGCTCACGGAGCCGCTTGACGTCGGCGGCAGTGTAGTTCGCCATCGTGGGCGAGCCTCCTCAAATGTCTGGGTACGGGCGTTGACGAAAAATGCTGTTCTCAGGGCGTGATCGACGGACTCGTTGCGGAGCCGTGCCGACCTCGACCCTGACATACCGAAGCGGCCCCGGCCCACCCCTGAGGGTGAACCGGGACCGAATTCGATCAAGCCTGAGCGGCCGGTGCTTCTTCTGCTGCCGGTGCTTCTGCTGCCGGGGCATCGGCTGCGGGAGCGTCCGCTGCCGGGGCGTCCGCTGCGGGAGCCTCTGCTGCCGGTGAAGCCTGAGCGAGCTGCTCGAGCTCCCACTCGGCGAGGGGCTCGCCTGCGCCGACCTCGGGCTTGGCGTCGGATGCAGTGTTCTGACCTGCTCGCGCCTGCACGCCCTCGGCGACTGCGGATGCGACAACCTTGGTCAGCAGCGCAGCGGAACGGATCGCGTCGTCGTTACCCGGGATCGGGTAATCGACCACGTCGGGATCGCAGTTGGTGTCGAGGATCGCGATGACCGGGATGTTCAGCTTGCGAGCCTCGGCAACCGCGAGGTGCTCCTTGTTGGTGTCGACGATCCAGATGGCCGACGGAACCTTGGACATGTCCCGGATGCCACCGAGGGTGCGGTCGAGCTTGGTCATCTCACGCGTGAGCATGAGGATTTCCTTCTTGGTGCGTCCCTCGAAGCCACCGGTCTGCTCCATGGCCTCGAGCTCCTTGAGGCGGAGCAGACGCTTGTGCACCGTCTGGAAGTTGGTGAGCATGCCACCGAGCCAGCGCTGGTTCACGTAGGGCATGCCCACGCGGGTTGCCTCAGCGGCGATGGACTCCTGCGCCTGCTTCTTGGTGCCGACGAACAGAACCGTGCCGTTGTGGGCGACGGTCTCCTTGACGAACTCGTAGGCCTTGTCGATGAAGGTCAGAGTCTGCTGCAAGTCGATGATGTAGATGCCGTTGCGGTCGGTGAAGATGAATCGCTTCATCTTCGGGTTCCAGCGACGGGTCTGGTGTCCGAAGTGTGTGCCGCTGTCGAGCAGCTGCTTCATTGTTACTACAGCCATGGCTGAAGAACTCTCTTTCGATGGTGCGGTTGACGCAGAGTGTCGGTGACCTCTGCCCTGGCGCCCGCTGAAGTTGCCGGACCCGACATCACGAAGATCTCGGGACCGCCGACAACCGGTTCTCGTATCGGTGATTCTGCGCGAGGCAGACGATGCGATGACGCGGACGCGCGAAGTCGACCCGTGCACGCACAGGCCGCAAGTGACGAGTGTAGACCTGCCACGTCCCCCGTCATAACCAGGCCCGACTGTCAAGGGATTCCGATGCCTGTGGACAAAGAAACTTCTTGTCCACAAATCGCGTCCGGGTTCGTTCGATTGCTCATATCCACGACATGGTCGACGGGTGAACATCTCTCTCGCGCTCCGCGCACTCGCGGTGTGCCTCGTCACCGCGGTAACGCTCTCGACGCCGGTCGCCTCGGCGCAGCCAGGCGCATTCGCCTGGCCGCTGCAGCCGAAACCGCAGGTCGTCACCCCGTTCGACCGTCCCGAGCAGAACTGGCTGCCCGGCCACCGTGGTGTCGACCTCGCCGCCCGCGAGGGCCAGTCGGTTCTCGCCGTCGCCGACGGAATCGTGGTGTACGCCGGGTCGGTCGCGGGAAAGCCCGTCGTATCGGTCGATCATCCGGGCGGACTGAGATCGACGTACGAACCGGTGTCGGCGTCGGTTGCCGCCGGCACGCGGGTTCGGCGAGGGACCGTGCTGGGTTCGGTGACATCGGGGCACGAGGGCTGCTCGTCGACGTGCCTTCACTGGGGCATCAGACGTGGCCGGGACTACCTCGATCCCACGGCGACGGTGCGCGCAAGCCCGATCAGGTTGAAACCCCTCGACGAATGACGGCAGATGACCGTCAGCGCTGGGGGCCGGAATGCCTGCCGGACGCCGCAGGAAAATCGTCGGCCACCATCGCGGCGAGCTCGACGAACGCGCTTCGAGTCTGGGGACGCAACAGGTCGAGGTCGACCACGGCACCCTCGGCCAGGTGTTCGTCGAACGGAATCACCAGCACAGCACGGCAGCGCTCGAGAAAGTGCTGTTGCAGCAGGTTCATGTCCACCGCCGACGAACCCGGGCGAACCGAACTGATCACCACGACGGTCCGCTCCACCAGATGTCCGTAGCCGTGCAATTCCAACCAGTCCAGCGTCGCCGCAGCACTGCGCGCGCCGTCGACTGCAGGCGAGCTGACCAGAACCAGTGCGTTCGCCAGTTGCAGCACCCCGTTCATCGCCGAGTGCATGATCCCGGTACCGCAGTCGGTCAGGATCAGGTTGTAGTACACCTGCAACATGTCGATGACGGCGCGGTAGTCCTCCTCGCCGAACATCTCCGACGCTGCGGGATCGCGCTCGCCTGCCAACACTTCGAGTCGACTCGGTGCTTGCGAGGTGTGCTCGCGGATGTCGGAGTAACGACGAATGTGTGGTGCCGCGGCGAGCAGATCACGCACGGTCGACGACGTCTGCCGCGGAACTCGCTCACCCAGGGTGCCGAAGTCGGGGTTCGCGTCCACGGCGATGACGCAATCTCCGCGCAGCGACGCGAAAGTCGAACCGAGACCCAGCGTGGTCGTCGTCTTGCCGACGCCACCCTTGAGCGACAGAAACGCGATCCGGTAGTCGCCGAGCACCGGCTGCCGAATACGTTCGACCTGGTTTCGGTACCGCTCTTCCGCCGTCGATTCGCCGGGGTTGATGACTCCGCCGGTGAGTCGGTGCACTCCTCGCCGCCAACCGGAGTTCGACGCTCGCTTGGGACGCTTGAGCAACGAATCCGCGCCCAGATCCTGACTGTTGGGTCGGTAGGCGTTGGGTGCCCCCGACCACGGTTGCGGCGACCACCGATCCGGCTGCGTTCGCGAATCCTCGGTGTGTGGCGGTACCGGCAGGTACCGGTCCGGCTGCGCTGCCGGCGGCCCTGGCTCGAGCGGCACCGGCGGGCTGTACCTCGGCGGCAACGGCTGTCTCTCGCCCGAGTCGGGCGTCTGCCAGGGTGGAGGTTGCCGAGGCGTCGAACGAGGAGTGGACATCGAGCCCGACGATACGGGCCCGCTGCCGTTGTCGCGTGCGTTGTCCGATCGCCCAGGGGGATTCCGATGGTCGGCGGCCGAGCCGTCGCGGACATGCATGGACCACGTCTCCGAAGTACCTTGCGGTCGGTCGCGGTCCACGGTCCCCCGTATTCGGTGTCGTAAGTCGTCCACGACGCTACCAAACGTTGCGCCGCCGACGCTCGGCTCATGCCCGGGGATGAGCCTGATCGTGCACGGCACGCAGCCGTTCCACCGACACGTGTGTGTAGATCTGGGTGGTCGCCAAAGAGGCGTGGCCGAGCAGCTCCTGCACCACTCTCAGATCGGCCCCACCTTCGAGCAGATGTGTCGCTGCGGTGTGGCGCAGGCCGTGCGGACCGAGGCTGGGACCACCGGGGACGGTGTCGAGTACCTCGTGCACCGCCGTTCTGGCCTGCCGTTGATCGAGCCGTCCACCTCGCCGTCCCAGCAGCAATGCCGCACCGGATCGATCGGAGGCCAGTTCGGGCCTGCCGCTGACCAGCCAGTTCTCGACCGCATGCGCTGCCGGCGCACCGTACGGTGCCGAGCGTTCCTTGTTGCCCTTGCCGAGCACACGGATCAAGCGACGCTCGGTGTCCACGTCGTCGACGTCGAGTCCGCACAGCTCCCCCACGCGCACCCCGGTCGCGTACAGCAACTCGACGATGAGCCTGTCCCGCAGCGCGATGGGGTCGAGCTCGGCGGCACCCGATTCGGCCGCGGCCAGCGCGTGCTCCGCCTGGCTGTGGCGAAGAACACCGGGCAGCGTGCGGTGGCCGGCCGGTCCGGCCAACCGTTCCGCCGGTGCCACCGCCACCGCTCCCACCCGTTCGAGCCACTTCCCGAACGTCCTCGCCGACGAGGTGCGTCTCGCCATCGAGGTCCTGGCGGATCCGGCGGCCGAGTGCGTGGCCAACCACGAGCGCACCGCGCGGAGGTCGAGGTCGGCGATGGTCGCATCCGGCGAGCACTCCGCGAAGTGCGCGAGCAACGAACGAGCGTCCGAGACGTAGGCCCGAATGGTGTGCTCGGATCGCTCTCGACCGAGTCGAAGATGCTCGGCGAACTCCTCGACGTGAATGCCGAGGTGAGGCGGCAGCGAATCGGTCATCGGGTCAGCTTGGGCTCTGGCAGGCCGCGCGACAACCGGACACGCCGTTCGGGGTGGGTCGTCGCGGGATCAGGCGTCGACACCGGATTCGGCCTGCGCGAGTTCGCGCTTCCACACTCGGAACGTCTCCTCGGTTCGGCCGCGACGCCAGTAGCCCGAGATCGAGGCCCACTCGGCACCGACACCCCGCTCCTTACGGATGTAGGGCCGAATGTTGTGCATGACGGCCTGGGCTTCGCCGTGCACGAAGACCTGAGCCTGCCCCGGCAGCCATTCCGTTTCCTTCACCGCTGCGATCAGCGGTGCGTTGTCTCCGGCTCGGTCGTCTCCGACCTCGTTCGAGGACGCACCCCGGTGAATCCAGGTCACGTCGACGACAGCGAGCGTCTCCATGTAGATCTCGTCGTGCCTGTCGGCAACTTCGATGAAGACCTTGGCGACGGCATCCTCCGGGAGTGCTTCGACAGCAGCCGAAATCGCCGGAATCGCCGATTCGTCGCCGGCGAAGAGGTGCCAGTCCGCGTCGGGGCGCGGGGCGTACCCACCCGACGGGCCGAAGAACGACATCTCGTCCCCCGGCTTCGCCCGGGTGGCCCACGGCCCGGCGACTCCCTCGTCTCCGTGCACCACGAAGTCGATGGCGATCTCCCGAGCGCGAGTATCCACCGAGCGAACGGTGTACGTGCGCATGATCGGTTCGTCATCGGTCCCGAAGAACAACTTGACGTAGGCGTCGGTCTCGTCGATCGCATCGAAGTCGTCGAAACCGGCCCCACCCAGGTAGACCCGGTGCATGTGCGGGGTGAGCGCTTCGGTGCGCAGGACGGACAGGGTGGTTTTCTTGCGTGGCACTTCTGACCCCTCTTCGAGTGAACGACGCCGACAGCCGATGCGTCGACTAAGCATTACCTAACACCCTACCGTTAGGCTCTCGAATCGTGGTGCGCTCACCCACGCACGACGCGGAACCATCCGGTCTCGTCGCTGGCGACGAAACCGTCCATCTCCAGTACCGGCAGGGATGCGCGCACCTTGTTCAGCGGAACACCGGAGTGCTCGGACAGCTCTCTACTCGATACCGAACCGGTTGCCGGCAACGCGTCGTAGATCAGCAGGGCGGTGTCCGACAGCGCATCGGTCTCCCGAAAGAGGTCGGGTCGAGGCTCCTCCGGGGACCCGAGTGCACCCGCCTCGGCGACCACATCGTGCGAGCTCGACACCAGCACGGCCTCGCCGTCCCGGATCATGCGGTGGCAGCCCGTGGACGTCGGCGAGGTGACCGGCCCAGGGACCGCGAGCACGGGCCTACCCAATTTCGCCGCCCACGCCGCTGTGTTGCGAGCACCGCTGCGCCACCCGGCCTCGACGACCACCACAGCCGATCCGAGTGCCGCGACGAGCCTGTTGCGAGCGAGGAAACGATGCTTCGCCGGTGTCGTACCCGGCGCGTATTCACTGAGAACCAGGCCACTGGCAGCGATCTGCCGCAGTAACCGCGAATGGCCCGCTGGATACGCACGATCGACGCCACAGGCGAGTACCGCCATCGTCGTACCCTCGACTCCGAGAGCCGCCCGGTGCGCCGCGGCGTCGATACCGAAAGCGGCTCCCGAAATGACGGTCCACCCGTCGAGCGCCAGATCGGCGGATATCTCCGCCGTCACATGATCACCGTAGGGACTCGAGGCGCGTGTCCCGACGATGGACACCGACCGCTCGGTGATCGTTGCGACCGGCCGAGTTCCCAGCGCCCACAACGCAATCGGTGGGCAGGTATCCACCCCTGCGGTCATACCCGGTCCGTCGAATCCGAGAAATCGCCACGCCGGCCACTCGTCGTCGTCCGGCGTGATCAACCGACCACCGAGCGCAGCGATGTGATCGAGATCTGCTGCCGCGGTGTCGATGTGGGCTCGGACCGCGAGCCGCTCCCCCAACCTGCCCGCCCGCACGGCTTCTGCCGTCGCTTCGGGACCGTGCGCTGCAGCATGATCGACCACCGGCCGATGCGGACCTTGCGCCACGCGAGAGAGATACGCCCAGGCGAGTCGACGCGCGTCGTGCGTCATGCCACTCCCCTGTCACGGAAATCCAACGCGGCTCCGACCTCGTCGGCACCGGGGACCGAACCACCGGCGAGATCGTTCAGCGTCCACGCCACCCGAATGGCTCGGTCTGCGCCGCGCGCGGTCAGCGATCCGTTGCGCAACGCACGCTCGACCGGAGCGAGCGTCGAGCGTGCCAATCGAAATCGTTGGCGCAGAGCGGGTCCGGGAACCTCCGCATTGGTCCTCCAGCCGAACTCTCGCCACCGCTGCGCGGCGGCGTCCCTGGCCCCCGTCACGCGTGCGCGAATTTCGCTCGTACCCTCCCCCACCTCGTCGACCAGTGCACCTGTCGCGACACCCATCATCTGAATTCGCAGATCGACGCGATCCAGCAATGGCCCGGACAGCTTGCCGAGATATTTGCGTCGCGCTGTGGGCGGGCAGACGCAGTCGACCTGCCGCGCAGGCGCACACGGACACGGATTGGCTGCGAGAACCAACTGAAACCTGGCCGGATACCTGGCCACACCGTCACGACGGGCAATACGAATCTCTCCGTCCTCCAACGGAGTACGCAACGCCTCGAGTACCCGGACGCTCATCTCGGCGCACTCGTCCAGAAACAGGACTCCGCGATGTGCGCGGCTGACTGCCCCCGGTTTGGCCATTCCGGTTCCGCCCCCGACCAAGGCACTCACCGAGGTCGAATGATGCGGCGCGATGAACGGCGGTGACGTGATGAGCGGCCGCGCCGTGGTCAACAGGCCCGCCACCGAGTGGATGGCTGTCACTTCGAGCGCTTCGGATTCGGTCAGCGGCGGCAGAATCCCCGGAAGACGTTGCGCCAACATCGTTTTTCCGATGCCCGGTGGCCCGGTCAACATGATGTGATGTGCGCCTGCGGCGGCGACCTCCAGAGCCCATCGCGCATCGGCCTGTCCGGCAACATCACTGAGGTCCGGATAGATCTCCTCGTGCCATTCGGTCGGGACGGGTGATTCGAGGGCCTGCTCACCACGAAGCCAGGCCACCACGTCCCCGAGCGAACCCGCACCCAGCACCTCGATTCCGTCCACCAGACCCGCCTCGGGCAGACATTGCAGCGGAACGACCACTCGCTGCCAGCCCGCACTCTTGACCGCGAGCACCCCGGGCAGGACCCCACGGACTGCGCGCAGCCTCCCATCGAGTGCCAGCTCACCCAGAAACACGGTCTCGGACAGGCATCCACGCGGAATCGCCTTCGCGGCATCGAGAACCGACAACGCGAGTGCGAGGTCGTACACCGATCCGCCCTTGGGCAACGTCGCGGGCGACAGAGCGAGAATCACCCGACTGTCCGGCCAGGTACCGCCCGAGTTCTTCACAGCGGCTTTGACCCGGTCACGCGATTCGTTCAGCGCAGTATCGGGAAGACCGACAAGATGTGTGCCAGGTAGGCCCTGCCCGATATCGGCTTCGATTTCCACCAGCACACCGTCGACCCCGTTGACCGCCACCGAATGCGCTCTCCCGAGTGGCATCAGAACGCGGCCCGAACGTGCGTGATGACCGGTTCCTCGAGGCGACCGACCACGATCGCGATCACGTCGAATCTGATCTGCACCCACGGTCCCTGCTGCAGCGAAAGCCACCGCAGCGCCAGCCCTCTGATTCGAGTCTGTTTCGTGTACGTCACCGCTTCGGCGGGTGTTCCGTATCCGATTCCCGATCGAGTCTTCACTTCGACGAACACCACCGTCTCGCCCTCGCGCGCAATGATGTCGAGTTCTCCGGAACGATGCCGCCAGTTCCGCTCGATCACCTCGAGACCGATGTCCTCGAGATGGCGCACCGCGAGTTCCTCACCGCGCGCACCGAGTTCCTGGTTGGTTGCCATGTCCGCCATTCCTCCACTCTCCGACCGTGCATTGCGGCCGATTCGGTCGTCTCGACGGTGGCACGACCCGAAAGAGGAGAAGCGAAGAAAGCGCAGGTGGGAAATTGCCCTGTGGACAACTGCTCGACTGTGGACGAACGGTCCGATTGTCGGCGGCGATCAGTCCACCGTGTCGGACCGCCGTGCTATGGCTCGTAGCGTGTCCGAGCCGCCGGGCGAAAGCGGACTCCATACGCAAAAAGCTCCGTCCTGATTCAAGGAATCGGACGGAGCTGATGCGGCTTGTCGATACCGACATCGAAAGTGCCGATACGCAAAACGTGCTGCCGAGACACCGAGCCTCGGTTCGCGAAAGGACGGTCAGTGAGCAGCCTCGTAGGCCGCTTGCACATCCTGACTGATACGGCCGCGGGCACTGACCTCGTGACCGTTCTCGCGGGCCCATGCTCGAATGTCCTGCAGATCCACCTTGCCGCGAGCCGGTGCCGATGCAGCGCCGCCCTTACGGGTGCGGCGTCCGGAAATCTTCTCGGCGTGCTCGATCCAGAATGCCAACTGTTCGTGCAATTCGTTGGCATGTTTGAGGTTCAAATCGATGCGGTACTGGTTTCCATCGATGCCGAATTCGATGGATTCACCTTGGCCGTCTTTGATGACCGATCCGTCCACATCGTCGATCATCTGCACAAGCGTCTTGCGTGCCATCTCGTACCTCTTACACGTCTGGGGGATGTGATATTCAAGTTCTACCACCCATTCTCGTATCCACGCAAAGAACTGCAGGCGTTTCGTGACGTGTCGAATCGACGAATATCGGTGCAGAAATTGTCCAGCATTTCGAGCGACTAATCGACCAATTCGAATAGCTTTGTTGCGCAATCGATTTCACACGGGAAACCCGATCGCAACCGCCGTGCACCATTGGACGGGGAACAACTTTCCGTGACACCGAACACGGAAACAGGACATGCGGACCGATTTGGCCGGGCGTCCAATTTTTCGGGTGGCAAAACGATCGGTACAGCACGACCGCATCGCATCGGGTGGTTCGCAGCAGGCTGATCCGACATCCGACGCTCAGGGCGACTCCGTCAGGCCCCAGCCTCGGACGAGGAGCTATTCCGGCAGACGAAGATCTGGTTTGTCCAACTCTTCGATGTTGACGTCCTTGAAGGTGATCACCCGGACATGCTTGACGAAACGGGCGGGGCGATACATGTCCCACACCCACGAGTCGGACATGCGCAATTCGAAGTAGATTTCACCGTCGGCGTTGTGCGGAATGAGTTCTACGGAGTTCGCCAGATAGAACCGCCGCTCGGTTTCGACGACGTAGTTGAACTGACCCACGATGTCCCGATACTCGCGATACAGCGAGAGCTCCATCTCGGTTTCGTACTTTTCGAGATCTTCGGCACTCATCGGTCTCTTTCATCCTCCAGTCGGGCGTGAACAGCAATCATCGCGTACCGGCGTCGCGGCAGTCCATTCGCCCCAGGGCGTCGACGGCGTCAGGAGAAAGCCCCGCGGCGGCCGCTGCGACATTCGCGTAGGACATTCGATGCTCGCGGCTGGGCCCGAGAGCGGTCATGGCGGCCGAGTGAGCACGGGTGCTGTACCCCTTGTGCACGGCGAATCCGTAGCCGGGAATCGTTTCGTCCAACTGCACCATCAATCGGTCCCGGGAGACCTTCGCGAGCACGCTCGCCGCGGCGATGCACGCTGCGGTGGCGTCACCGGCGATCACCGGTAGCGACGGAACCGGAAGGCCGGGCACTCGAAAGCCGTCGGTGAGTACGTAGCCCGGGGTCATGCCGAGCCCGGCAACAGCGCGACGCATTCCTTCGATGTTCGCCACGTGGACCCCGATGCGGTCGACCTCGGCCGCATCGATCGACACCACACTCCATGCCAGTGCCAGCCTCTGGATCTTGGGAAAGAGCTCTTCGCGCCGTCGCTCGGTCAACTTCTTCGAGTCGTCCAGATCCGCCAGGGCGGCATGTGCTCGCGCCCCGAGAACACACGCTGCGACCGTCAACGGACCGGCGCAGGCTCCTCTTCCCGCTTCGTCGACTCCTGCGACCGGACCGAGTCCGCCCCGCTCCAACGCCGATTCCATCGTCCGTAATCCGGCCGCTCGTCGGATGATCGGACGCGGCGGCCACGACGACCGAGTCAGAGTTGCGCGCGCACGCGGCGCACGTCGCGGGGTTGCCGTCATCGACCCTGGATGTCGGGAGAATCCAGGATGCCGGTTCGTGACGGCGGCAGTGCGATGAACACGGCCTTCCCGATCACGTTGTCGAGGGGAACGGTTCCGGTGAATTCGTCGGTGACGTGATACCGGGAATCTCGCGAGTTGCTCCGGTTGTCGCCCATGACCCAGACGTTGCCCTCCGGCACGGTGACGGGGTCGAAGCATCGTCCGGACTTCAGTTCGGTGTCGCACGTCATCGTTCCCGGGGTGAACGGGAAATCCATCTGGATGTACGGCTCGTCCAACGGCTGTCCGTCGACGAGCACTCGACCTTGATCGTCACAGCATTCGACGGTCTGACCGCCGGTGGCGATGACGCGCTTGACCAGATCGTTCTCGTCGGGCGCGACGACTCCGATCAACGAGCCGACTTCCTGTGCGCCACGAATCACCGAGTTGTCGGACCGCTGTGACACGAATTCGTCGTTCCACGAATCCGGGCCACGGAAGACGACGATGTCGCCGGGCTTCGGGTCGCCGAACCGGTATCCGATCTTCTCCACCACGATGCGGTCACCGGTGCAGCCGGTGCAGCCGTGCAACGTCGGCTCCATCGATTCGGACGGGATCAGATACACCCGTGCGACGAATGTCTGGAGCAGAAAACTCAGTACCAGCGCTACCAGAATCAGAATGGGGAGCTCACGCCAGAACGATCGGGGCTTGCGTTCCCGACGCTTCTTCCGTGAAGACTCGTCGTCGGGCTCGTCGGTTGGATCCTGTGGGGACTGCGTCACGTGATCAGGTTAGCCGGAACCGTCGCCCGCACGGCCGGACGGTCTGCGCATGGGCGGTTCGCGGCTCTCGATCCGCCCGTCGGCAGGGTGGAATGCGGGCAGAACGCACCATGCCGCGTCGCCCTGACGGGCAACGCGGCATGGTGTGAACTGATGTGTCCGGGCGGAACCGGTCAGCGCTTTTCCTTGATCTTGGCGGCCTTGCCACGCAGATCACGGAGGTAGTAGAGCTTGGCGCGACGGACGTCACCGCGGGTGAGGACCTCGAACTGAGCGATGTTGGGGCTGTGCACCGGGAAGGTGCGCTCGACACCGACGCCGAACGAGACCTTGCGGACCGTGAACGTTTCGCGAACGCCACCGCCCTGACGTCGGATGACGACGCCCTTGAAGATCTGAATGCGCTCCTTCGAGCCTTCGATGACCTTGACGTGCACGTTCAGCGTGTCGCCGGGGCGGAAATCGGGGATGTCGCTACGCAGCGACTGATTGTCGAGAAAGTCCAGAGTGTTCATCGGTTGTGCCATCCTTGCGTTCTGCGCATGAGTAGAGGAACCGAGCGGCTCGCTGACACAGCGGCTCGACTGGTTCGTACTCCGAGTGAGGTCCGTGCCTGCTAGAGGCAACCCGACCATTGTGCCAGACCATCAGGCGTTCGACGAAATCGGCGCTTCTCGGCTCGCCGCCGTCCCGCTCGGCATCGGCGCAGGCAGTACCGTCCGCGCCAATTCTTGCTCCGTGGCCTCACGTGCATGCACGATGCTCGGCTTGCCTGCGATCGCGTCCTGAAGATAGATCTTGGCCCGAATGATCGGCCGTCGCCACCGCTTCTCCCGGCGCAGTGCGCGTTCCATCTTCTTCGGCCTGGTGGTGTACCGCCACCTCGCCCACGGGGCACTCGGCCTGCTCAACCGCACTGCGGCCAGAACGAGGATCGGCAGGACGAACAGCCCGAGCAGTCCGGTCCAGATCTTTCCTTTCAGCAGTACGACGACACCCAGCGCGAGATTGGCCAGGGCCAACACCGCAAGGGTGCCGCGCACCCACGGGTCGGGATCGGCCCGGAAGCCGGCCGGGCTGAGCAGCTCCAGAGGGTGCAAGCCGAGCAGCAGCAGGCCGGTGAATCCCACTGCCGCGAACACGGCGTCCACCGACGTGCGCCCCTGTTCGGACCAGTAGACATCGCGGAGATAGAAGATCAACGCGAACTCGTCGAGGACGAGAGCTGCCCCGATACCGAAGATCGCGGCCAGCATCGCCCCGACCGACTCGGAACCGTCGACGTACACCGCGATCAAGCCGATCCCCGCCAGCAGCATCAACACGATCCCGAAGACGACATGGTGGATGTGCTGACCGCCGGGCGTGATGTTTCCCGGCCACCACTTCACATCTGCGCGAATCATCCTGACGCTGAGTCGGATCAGCAGGAACCCCAGCAACAGCCCCAGTAGGAAGCACAGCAGCGGCAGGCGGCCGTGATCGATGACCCCGTGTTGCAACCACCTCACGTGTGGCTCACGTCCTTCCTGCCGAACGGCCGAACGACCGGTGAATCACCGTTCACACTATTCGTGTTCGGGACCGCCCAGGGCAGCATCGACCCGAGGATCCGCCCGCTATTTTCCGAATCCCGCCTTCCGAAGCGCATCGGCCATGGAACCGGCCGCCGGTGCTGCCGACTGGCCGCCGCCGCGCTGTGGGCGCGCGTCTCGACTTCGGTTGCTCTGGCCGCTGCCCGCAGCTCTGCCCTGGCCTCGGGGCCGGTCGGGCTGCTGTCCGCGAGAGGCGTCCTTGCCGCCACCGGCACCGGGCTCGTCGTCCAGCCGCAGACTCAGGCCGATGCGCTGCCGCGGGAGGTCGACCTCCATGACCTTGACGCGCACCACGTCACCGGACTTGACCACCTCGCGGGGGTCCTTGACGAAGTTGTGCGACATCGCCGAGACGTGCACCAACCCGTCCTGGTGCACACCGACGTCGACGAACGCGCCGAACGCTGCCACGTTGGTCACGACACCTTCGAGCGTCATACCCGGCTTCAGATCGGCGACCTTCTCGATACCGGCGGCGAAGGTGGCGGTCTTGAACTCGGGGCGAGGGTCGCGACCCGGCTTCTCGAGTTCGGAAATGATGTCGGTGACGGTGGGCAGACCGAATCGCTCGTCCACGAATTCGGCAGGGTCGAGACCTCTCAGCAGAGCCGTGTTACCGACTACCTCGCGCACACCCAGGCCTGCCTTGCCGACGATGCGCCGCACGACGGGATACGCCTCCGGGTGAACACTCGACCGGTCCAGGGGATCCTCTCCCCCGGAGATACGAAGGAATCCGGCGCACTGCTCGAAAGCCTTGGGGCCCAGACGAGGTACATCTTTGAGCGTGCTGCGGCTGGAGAACGGACCGTTCTGGTCGCGGTGCGCCACGATGCTCTCGGCGAGAGAGCCGGCGATACCGGAGACCCGCGAGAGCAACGGAACCGACGCGGTGTTGACGTCGACGCCGACGGCGTTCACCGCGTCCTCGACGACGGCCCCGAGGGAACGGGCCAGCAGGGTTTCGGAGATGTCGTGCTGGTACTGCCCGACGCCGATGGACTTGGGATCGATCTTGACCAACTCGGCCAGCGGATCCTGCAACCTGCGGGCGATCGAGACGGCACCGCGGATCGAGACGTCGAGTTCGGGCAGCTCGCTCGAGGCGTACGCGGAAGCGGAGTACACCGACGCTCCGGCCTCGGACACCACCACCTTGGTCAGGTTGGCGGCAGGGAACTTGGCGATCAATTCTGCTGCCAGCGAGTCGGTTTCACGCGATGCGGTGCCGTTGCCGATGGCGATCAGTTCGACCTTGTGCTTGGCGGCCAGGCCGGCGAGGGTGGCCACCGCCTGATCCCACTTGCCCTGCGGCTTGTGCGGGTAGATGGTGTCGTGGTCGACGACCTTGCCGGTGGCGTCGACGATGGCGACCTTGGTGCCGGTACGGAAGCCCGGGTCCAAGCCCATGGTGGTGCGGTTGCCGGCCGGTGCGGCGAGCAGCAGATCCTTGAGGTTGCTCGCGAAGACGTCGACGGCGTCCTTCTCGGCCGACTGACGCAGTCGCATACGAGTGTCGAGGGAGACGGTCACCAGCATCTTGGTGCGCCACGCCCATCGGACGGTATCGAGCAGCCACTTGTCGGCAGGCCGTCCTCGATTCTCGATCCCGAACTTGGTCGCGATCCGACCTTCGTAGACACTCGGCACCCCGGGGGTCGGTTCGTCGCGCTCGGGCTCGAAACCGAGGGAAAGTATTTCTTCCTTCTCGCCTCTGAGCGTGGCGAGGATTCGGTGCGAGGGCAAGGAGGAGGAGGGTGCCAAGTTCTCCGATTACTTCGAGTTCTCGGAACCGTTCACGAGCCNG
>NZ_NOZF01000108.1:0-54342 GCF_002258565.1 Rhodococcus sp. 05-2254-6 | reverse complement strand
GCACCCCGGGGGTCGGTTCGTCGCGCTCGGGCTCGAAACCGAGGGAAAGTATTTCTTCCTTCTCGCCTCTGAGCGTGGCGAGGATTCGGTGCGAGGGCAGGCTCGTGAACGGTTCCGAGAACTCGAAGTAATCGGAGAACTTGGCACCCTCCTCCTCCTTGCCCTTACGAACCGACGCGACGAGCTTGCCGGATGTCCACATCAGTTCGCGCAGCTCGCCCACCAGGTCCGCGTCCTCGGCGAAGCGCTCGACGAGAATCGCCCGTGCGCCGTCGAGTTGCTCCTGATCGAACTGGGCCGGGTCGGTGGTGGGGTCGGAGAACAGAGCGTCGGCGACGGGCTCGTGCCCGGCCTCACGCGCGATCTGAGCCTTGGTTCGACGCTTGGGCTTGAACGGCAGATAGATGTCCTCGACGCGCGCCTTGGTGTCGGCCAGCATCAACGACTGCTCCAGCGCGTCGTCGAGCTTGCCCTGCGAGCGGATGGACTCGATGACGGCGTCTCTGCGCTCGTCGAGCTCGCGCAGATACCGAAGTCGCTCATCGAGCTGACGCAGTTGCGTGTCATCGAGAGTGCCGGTGACTTCCTTGCGGTAGCGCGCGATGAACGGGACCGTCGACCCGCCGTCGAGCAGTTCCACGGCGGCACGAACCTGTTCTTCACGAACGTCGAGTTCTTCGGCTATGCGCTTGTTCACAGATTTCAGAGCAGTGGTCACGGCGATGGACCCTACCGCTACTGTGGGACAAGTCGGTCAGCGGTTCAACGTGTGGGAGAGATACGCGGATGGTCAGGGGGTCTCGGTTCCTGGCTGCAGCCTGCGCCTCCCTGATACTGGCCGGATGCTCGGCTCCTCCCGACGACCAGGTCGGCGACTCCGACTCGAAGGACACCGCCGAGACGTCGGCGTCGCCCTTTCCCGACATGAAAAAGGTCGACGGCGTAGCCCTCGAAGCTCGTATCCCGATGGCGATCGCGTCGGCCCAGGCCCGCGGTGCCGACGTCGATTTCGCACTGTTGGATCGTCAGACGGGCTCCTATTACAGCAGCAATGCCGATATCCAGGTCGAAACCGCATCGGTATCCAAGCTGTTCATCGCCGACGAGGTGTTGTTCCGAGCACAGTCGGAGAACCGTCCTGTCTCTGCCGACGACCTGACCACCATGACGAGCATGCTCGAGTTGTCCGACGACAACGCCGCGTACACGCTCTGGTATCGCTACGGCTCGTCGGAGATCGTGCGCACGGTCGCGGCTCGCTACGGCTTGACGAGCACCACGCCGCCCGGGGACGACGAGTGGTACAACACCGAGACCACGCCCAGCGACCTGGTCGGTTACTACGCGGGGTTGCTCAACGGCAGCGGCGGTCTGACCACGGCATCCACGGACATCGTGATCGGAATGCTGCGCCGTTCGGCACCGATTGCCGCGGACGGCTACAAGCAGCACTTCGGGATCGTCGACGGTTTGCCCGGCGAGAGTGTGCACGCTGTGAAACAGGGCTGGATGTGCTGCGTGTCCGATCGGTGGGTACACCTGTCGACGGGCACCATCGGTGTCGACAACCGCTACGTTCTGGCTCTGTCGTCACGCGAGGACATCTTCTACGCCGACGACTTGGAAAGCTATCCGGACACCGCGGTGGTCGACGTCAATGACGACGCCAGCGCGCTGCATGCCAGGGACACTCTCACCGGATTCGTCTCGATGCTCTTCCCCGACGGCACCGTCAGCTGAATTCGTCAGTCCTGCAACAGGTCCGGACGACGCTCGGCGGTCCTGTCCAGTGACTGCTGTCGGCGCCACGCAGCGATCTTGGCGTGATCACCCGAGAGCAGTACCTGCGGAACGTCGAGATCACGCCACTGTGCGGGACGCGTGTAACTCGGCCCCTCGAGCAGACCGTCGGAGAACGAATCCTCCTGGTGCGACTGCTGATTGCCGAGAACCCCTGGCATCAGCCGCACCACGGCCTCGGCCATGACGAGAACAGCCGCTTCGCCGCCGATGAGCACGTAGTCGCCGATGCTGACTTCCTCGACACGGACCCGACGTGCGGCATCGTCGAACACTCGTTGATCGATGCCTTCGTATCGGCCGCAGGCGAATACGAGATGCTTTTCGGAGGACCACCGCTCGGCTGTCCGCTGGGTGAACGGGACGCCGGCAGGCGTCGGAACGACGAGGAGAGAATCGTCGGTCAGCACGTCGTCGAGTGCGTCTCCCCAGACGGTCGGCTTCATGACCATTCCCGGTCCGCCGCCGTAGGGCGAATCGTCGACGGCCTTGTGCACGTCATGAGTCCACGACCGCAGATCGTGGACCTCGACCGAGACCAGGCCGCGGTCGATTGCTTTGCCCAGCAACGCGGTTCGGAGCGGCGTGAGGTACTCGGGAAAGATGGTGACGACGTCGAGGCGCACGATCTACTCCGGATCCAGCAGACCCTCGGGCGGATCGATCTCGATCGTCTTGTCTGCCAACGACACCGTCGTCACGATGGCCGCTACGAACGGCACGAGGATTTCGGCGCGTGCTGCTTCGCCGGAACTCGGATTCGGCGTGATGGAGAGCAGCTCCCCCGCTGCGGAGTGGAGAACTTCGCGGACCGTTCCCACGACGGTGCCGTCGGTCAGGATCACCGTGAGGCCTTCGAGTTCGTGGTCGTAGAACTCGTCCGGGTCGTCGGACGGCGGAAGATCGGTGGATTCGACGACGAACAGAATGCCCCTGAGTTGGTCGGCGGCCGTCTTGTCGTCGATACCGTTCAGACGCAGCAGAAGCCGCCCGGAGTGTTCCCGGACGGCGTCCACTGTGTACGAGGCTGGCTCGGCGTTCGATCGAGGCTTGCGGCCCGACAGAACGGTTCCTTCGGCGAAGCGGTCGTCGGGGCTGTCGGTGCGAACCTCGACGACGACTTCGCCTTTGATGCCGTGCGACTTCGCGACACGGCCGATGACCAGCTCCATGATGGGTACGTGACCTACTGGTCCGTGTCGACCACGTCGACGCGGATGCCGCGACCACCGATTCCCGAGACGAGAGTGCGCAGTGCCGTAGCGGTACGACCGCCACGGCCGATGACCTTGCCCAGATCGTCGGGGTGCACGTGGACCTCCACGGTGCGGCCCCGACGGCCGGTGATCATCTCGACGCGAACGTCATCGGGATTGGCGACGATGCCGCGAACGAGGTGTTCGACGGCATCGGCGACAACGGCACTCACTTCTCAGCAGCCTCGGCGGCCGGCGCGTCTGCCGTCTCGGTTGCTGCAGCGTCGGTGGTCTCCGCAGCGGCGTCGTCGGCCTTGGGAGCCTTCTTCTTCTTGGCGGTGGTGGCCTCGCCCTGGGGCTCGGAGTCGGCCTGCGCCAGTGCGGCGTTGAACAGGTCGAGCTTGGACGGCTTGGGCTCGGCGAGGCGGAGGGTTCCCTCGGCACCGGGGAGGCCCTTGAACTTCTGCCAGTCGCCGGTGATCTTGAGCAGAGCCTCGACCGGCTCGGTCGGCTGTGCGCCCACGCTCAGCCAGTACTGCGCCCGCTCGGAGTTAATCTCGATGATGCTGGGGTCCTGCTTGGGCTCGTACGTGCCGATGGTCTCGATCGCACGGCCGTTACGACGGGTGCGGGCATCGGAGATGACGACGCGGTAGTGCGGGGTGCGGATCTTGCCGATACGCATGAGCTTGATCTTGACAGCCATGTTCTGGTGGAGCCTTTCGAAAGTTGGTCACGGCGCAATTCAGCGGTCCGCACGGCATGCGAACCCGGTTTTGCGTTGAAGGGTGTTGTGACCGCCGCTCGGTACGTAACCGGATGACGGGCGAACAGCTGTTCATTGTGCCAGACGGGTCGCACTATCGGTGAATCGGGCCCGCAGAACCACTCCCGTCAGGCGAGCAGGACCACCAGGGCAGGAAGGGTGTTGTTCAACGAGTGTGCCGTGATCGACGCGACGATCGAACCGGAACGCATTCGAGCGATGCCGATTGCGAATCCTCCCCACAACAGCACCACCAGGCGCCACCACTCTCGGTGCCACACCGCGAACAACACCGCGGTGATCGCCAGGACCACCCATCGGTTGCCCAACCAGGCCATCGGCATCGGGCGGGTGCGTTTCTCGAGCGCTCCCCACAGCATGCCGCGGAACATCGTTTCCTCGCAGATCGGTGCACCGAGCCAAATCCACAGGGCCAGAACGATTTTCAAGCCGACGGCCGTATCCGTGACCGCGCCGAGGGGCGTCGGGTCGCCGACTTCGATACGGGACAACAGAATCAGAGCCAGCACTATGCCGCCGACCACGGCGACGCCACCCCACGCCAACCCGGATCGGAGGTGCCCGAGAAATTCGGGGATGGATCTGGGGAGGCCGAAGTCGACGACGGGGCCGTTGCCCCGCGACTTCGAGATGGCCACCGCCACTCCCGTCGCGAGCAGGCTCGGGATCATGATGCCCACCACGAAGACGGCCGAGGCGTCCGACGTCACGACGAGGCCGAGCACCAGGAATCCGGCCAGATTGAGCCCCAGCACCAGTGCCGCGGCCGGCAGTCCCCACCGTTGGCCGCGTCTGCGTTCGAGCGCGGCCTGCTCGGCGCGCCAGTAGGTTTCGGACAGTCCCGATCCTTGCTGATGAACGTGATTCATCGGAGCCAGACCGGCCCAGCTGGGGCGGTCGGGATCGGCTCGTCCTGCGCCGTCACCCGGGTCGGTCACCCCCGGACCGTCGATCCACTCGTCGTGCGACCACGCCGGTCGGTCACTCGTCCGCGAAGGATCACCAGATCCGGGTTGGACAGCACATCCGGTCCGCCTCGCGGATCCTCGGCGTAGACCACGAGATCGGCGGGCGCGCCGTGTTCGAGCCCCTGTCGACCCAGCCACGACCGGGCCTCCCAGCAGGCGGCACCGAGTGCATCGGTCGGTGAGAGTCCGACGGCCGCGAGTGCGGCGACCTCGTCGGCGATACGACCGTGCGCGATCGAACCGCCTGCGTCGGTGCCTGCGTAGATCGGAATGCCTGCGTCGTGAGCTCGTCCGACGGTATCGGCGACGCGTTCGTGCAGCGCCCGCATGTGCCGGGCGTAGACGGGATACCGGGTGGCGGAGTCGGCGATGCCGGGGAACGTCTCGATGTTGATCAGCGTCGGTACCAGTGCGGTGCCGTGATCGACCATCATCTCGACGGTCTCGTCGGTCAGGCCGGTGCCGTGTTCTATGCAATCGATTCCCGCCGCGATCAATCCGGGCAGGGCATCCTCACCGAAGACGTGTGCGGTCACCCGCGCGCCCTCGGCGTGGGCAGCGGCGATGGCGTCGACGAGGATCGAGTCGTTCCAAAGCGGTCGGAGATCTCCCACCGAACGATCGATCCAGTCGCCGACGAGCTTGACCCAGCCATCGCCGAATCGTGCCTGTTGGGCCACCGCCTCGGGCAGCTGCGATTCGTCCTCGATGTCGATTGCCAGACCCGGGATGTAGCGCTTCGCTGATGCGATGTGACGGCCCGCTCGGATGATGCGGGGAAGGTCCTCGTATTCGTCCAGCTCGCGCGTGTCCACCGGAGACCCGGCGTCGCGCAACAGCAGCGCGCCGACGCCTCGCTCGGTCTCGGCCTGGCGGATCGACCCGATCAGGTCCGTGTGTCCCCCGCCGTACTCGATTCCGACATGGCAGTGGGCGTCCACCAGACCGGGCAGAATCCAGCCGCCGTCGTGAACGAGATCGGCATCCGCGATCGGCTCCGTGGACAGGACGCCACCCTCGATCCACAGATCGATCTCGGACCCGTCCGGCAGTCCGCGGCCCCGCACCCGCATCGCCGACACGTGCGCGCTTACTTCTTGGGTAGTTTCAGCTGCGACAGATCGATGCCTTCGAGCCCCGGTGGCAACTGGTCGAGGCCCTTGGGCATGGACGACAGGTCGGGCATTCCGGCAGGCATTCCGCCCGGCATGCCCGGGAATCCACCGCGGATCTTCGGCTGCGTCGGGCCGCGTGCACCCTTCTTGCCCTTCTTGCCCTTCTTGTTGTTCCGCACCTGCTTGCGCGCGCCCGGCATTCCCATCCGACCGGCCATCGCAGACATCATCTTGCGCGCCTCGAAGAATCGGTCGACGAGCTGATTGACGTCGGAGACCTTGACGCCCGAGCCGTTCGCGATACGGAGTCGACGCGACGCGTTGATGATCTTCGGGTCGTTCCGCTCCTGTGGCGTCATGCCGCGGATAATCGCTTGCACGCGGTCGAGTTGTTTCTCGTCGACGTTGGCGAGCTCTTTCATCTGCCCGGCACCGGGCAGCATACCCAGCAGGTTTCCGATGGGTCCCATCTTGCGGACGGCCATCATCTGCTCGAGGAAGTCGTCGAGCGTGAGTTGCCCCGAGCCGATCTTGTTGGCCGTCGCCTCGGCCTGCTCGGCATCGAAGTGCTGCTCGGCCTGCTCGATGAGGCTCAGCACGTCGCCCATGCCGAGGATGCGGCTGGCCATGCGATCGGGGTGGAAGACGTCGAAGTCCTCGAGCTTCTCACCGGTCGACGCGAACATGATCGGCTGGCCGGTGACCTCGCGGACACTCAGCGCGGCACCGCCGCGAGCATCGCCGTCGAGCTTGGTGAGAACGACACCGGTGAAGCCGACGCCGTCACGGAACGCCTCGGCGGTACTGACGGCATCCTGGCCGACCATCGCGTCGAGAACGAACAGTGTCTCGTCCGGCTGGACCGCGTCACGAATTCCCGCGGCCTGACTCATCAGCTCGGTGTCGATGCCGAGGCGACCAGCGGTGTCGACGATGACCACGTCGTACTGCTTGCTTCGAGCCTCGGCGATGCCGGCCCGAGCGACCTCGACGGGATCCGCGGCCGAGACTCCGAGTGCATTGTCGCCGCCACCGATGGACGTGCCCGGATGCGGCGCGAAGACGGCGGCACCGGCGCGCTCGCCCACGATCTGCAGCTGGCTCACGGCACCGGGACGCTGGAGGTCGCACGCGACGAGCAGTGGGGTGTGGCCCTGGCCCTTGAGCCATTTCGCGAGCTTGCCCGCCAGCGTCGTCTTACCCGAACCCTGCAGACCGGCGAGCATGATCACCGTTGGCGGGTTCTTGGCGAACACGAGCCTGCGAGTCTCGCCGCCGAGGATGCCGACCAGTTCCTCGTTGACGACCTTGACTACCTGCTGGGCGGGGTTGAGCGCGCCCGAGACCTCGGCACCCTTGGCCCGGGCCTTGATTCGGCTGATGAACTCACGTACGACGGGCAGTGCCACGTCCGCTTCGAGCAGGGCAAGACGGATCTCACGGGCGGTGGCGTCGATATCCGCGTCGGACAGTCGACCTTTGCCACGCAGGTCCTTGAGAGTCCCGGTCAACCTGTCGGAAAGGGATTCGAACACCGATTGCACTCCTGAGCTAGCCGATCACCGAAAACGAGCCGAATCCGGCACGGTCACCACACTAGCGGCAGCACGCCGCGTCGTCTCTGGGGCGTTCGACTGTCGTGTCGAACGTGGCGATGTCGAGTCAGGCCAGGCGCGCGGAATCGTTCCACGTCACTGCAACTCCCCGCGTCGCGAGCCACTGCGCGGGGTCGACCTTGACGCCGGAGGGATCGTGTACCTCGAAGTGCAGATGTGGGCCGGTCGACTGGCCGCGGTTGCCCACGGTTGCGATCTGCTCACCGGCCGCCACGCGCTGACCGGGCTGAACCGAGAAGTCGTTGACGTGCCCGTAGACCGTCTCGGTGCCGTCGTCGTGCCGCACCTTGACCCAGAGACCGAAGCCGGATGCCGGTCCTGCGTCGGACACGGTGCCGTCAGCGGCGGCGTAGATGGGCGTTCCGATGGGTGCCGCGATGTCGAGGCCGCTGTGCTGGGTTCCCCATCGCGAGCCGAAGTTGGACGTCAAAACTCCTGCCACGGGCTGCACTGTGCCCTTCTTCAGCGAGCGCAGGCTGTCGAGAGGAGACTCCGCACCCAACTGCCCCAGGCCGACGTCGTCGAGCCATTGCTGGGCGGCAGCACCGGGATCGGCGACTCCGAACGAGGCCAGTGGGTCGGCGGTCGGTGCCGGTGCCGGTGCAGGCGCGGGTGCGGTAGGCGCGGCCTCGGGCGGTGCCGGCTGCGACGGTGCGGGCGGGGGCGCGAACTGTGGGGGAAGGAACTGCGGGAGCTCGAACTGGGGCAGCTCGAATCCCGCGGGCAGCAGACCCTCCGGTACGGCGAACGGCAGTCCTGCTGCGGGTGCCTCGGGGATCGGCGCGGCACCTGCGGTACCGGCACCCATCGTCGTCGCGCCGACGACGATCGCGCCGGTCGCGGCGACGATGGTTGCCGCCCGTCGGCCGAGGTCGGGTGTGTCCTGTACGGCGCGGTGTCTGCCGCTCGTCGGACGCGCCGCGATGTCGGTCGGTGTGTGGACGGTCGACCGTCGGTGGGATCCCACAGTTGGTGCCTCTCGAAAGATCAGGAGTGGAGCCTGCAGGAACGACGTGGTTCGAGCAGTGTGGAGCCTGCAGGAACGACGTGGTTCGAGCAGTGTGGAGCCTGCAGGAACGACGTGGTTCGAGCAGTGTGGTGGTCGCTCGAACGGTCGAGAGTGTCGTTTCTGCGTCTGGGACGAATGTAACAAATCGGCATCGGCGCAAGGCCCGATGGCCGGAAGTTCGTGAATAGTCACCACCGCGAGTCGGTCTGCTCTCGCATTCCGACCCGCGGTCAGGTGCCTTCGGGCTTTTCCGGGGGCTTGGGCGGTTCCGGGGCAGGTACCACCGCGAGGATCGCGCGCTCGAGATCCTCGCGAACCGCCCTGCTGTCGGCTCCCGCAAGGTCGATGCAGAAGGAGTCGACCACCGAGCTACCCAGGGTCGAGACGCGGGCCCACCGGATGTCCGATCCCTGCTGTTCGATCGCACTGGCCAGTCGGCAGAGCAGACCGAGCCGGTCCTCTGCTCGTAGCTCGAGCACCACCTGCCCGGGTTCGTTGTCGTCGAACCACAGCACCCGAGGCGGAGCTTGGGCGTAGAGAACCGGGACTGCAGAATCCTCGGCATCGTCCTCGACGGTTTCGGCTCTGGCGTCGCGTTCCTTGGCGTCGAGCACGGCGACGAGGTCGAGTTCGCCGGCCTGGGCTCGGATGATTTCCTGCCGCAGCAGACCGGCCTGTGGCGGGGATCCGAAGAGCGGCGCGACGTCGAACGAGTTGATCGCCGATCCCTCGTGACTTCCGAGGGAGGCCGAGAGAACGCGAAGCGAATGCAGCGCGAGGACTCCTGCGGCGTCGGAGAGCAGCCCGGGCGTGTCGGGGGCGATGACGGTGACGACGAAGGTGTGCAGCCCGTCGGTCGGCGCGATGTCGACATGGACGCCTCCCCGCGCTGCGAGTTCGACGTGCGCAGGGTCGAGTGGATCCGGAGAGGGCAGACTCTCCCCCGCCATCACCAATCGGCAACGGCGCACGAGCTCGCGGATGAGCGAGGCCTTCCAGTCACCCCATACCCCCGGTCCGGTGGCGAGCGAATCCGCCTCCGCCAGTGCGTGGAGCAGCTCGAGCAAGATGGTGTCGGCACCGAGGGCGTCGACGACGGTTTGCACGGTTGCAGGGTCGTCGAGGTCGCGTCTGGTGGCGGTCTCCGGCAGCAGCAGGTGGTATCTCACCATCGACGTCAGCAGTGCCACGTCGGACGGCCACAGTCCTAGCCTGTTGCCGATCTGGATGGCCAGATCTGCACCGACGACGCTGTGGTCGCCGCCGCGTCCCTTGCCGATGTCGTGGATCAGCGCGCCGAGCACCAACAGGTCCGGACGCGCAACTCGGGTGGTCAATGCGCTTGCGTAGGCTGCAGTTTCGACCAGGTGCCGATCGACTGTCCACGTGTGCACGGCATCTCGCGGTGGCAGATCGCGTACCGCGCCCCACTCCGGAATGAGCCTGCCCCACAGTCCGGTTCGATCGAGAGCTTCGATGGCCGCGATGGCTTTGCGACCCGATCCGAGCAACACGAGCAGATCGTTGAGGGCTTCCTTCGGCCAGGGTTCGCGGAGCTCGGGCGCGCTGTCGGACAGTCGGTTCAGGGTCGAGGCCGACATCGGCATTCCGGTCTGCGCCGACGCCGCAGCGACACGCATGATCAGACCCGGATCCTTGTTCGGCCGCGCGTCGCGGGCGAGAACGACCTCGCCGCCGTGTTCGACGACCCCCTCGTCCAGCGGCCGCCGGATCGGAACTCGACGAAGGCGTGAAAGACCCTTTCGGGGAAGCGAATTGCCGGCGGTGCGCAGTCCGACGTCGACCGAGTAGCTGATGGTGCGGGCCGAATCGCTCAGTACGCGAGCGAGATCGAAGCGGTCTCCGATCCGCAGCGCGGCACCGATCTCGTCGGCGTCCTGCGCCCGCAGTTGATCCCGTGCTCGACCGGCGACGCGGTGCAGTTCGGTGCGCACGTCCAACAGGCGTCCGTGTGCGAAGGCCAAACCGCCACCGGGCGATTCGGGCCCGAGCCCGGGCATGCCGTCGGTCAACTGCGCGATGGAGAGGGCGTCGAGCAACTGAACATCACGCAGCCCTCCGCGGCCGCTCTTGAGATCGGGTTCGGCGCGGTGTGCAATCTCACCGCTGCGCGACCACCGCCCGCGGGTCTGCTCGATCAGCTCGTCGAAGCGCCCTCGAATACCGTTGCGCCACTGGCGACGTACGCCGCCGATGAGGAGGTTGCTCAATTCGACGTCGCCGGCGATGTGCCGCGCCTCGAGCATGCCGAGAGATGCCGTCATGTCGGCCGCCGCCACCTGCAGAGCCTGTGGCACCGTTCGCACGCTGTGGTCGAGCTTGATGTGTGCGTCCCACAACGGGTACCAGAGCTTGTCGGCGACATCGGAGACGATGCGTGGTTCGAGATCGTCGTGCAGCAGTATCAGGTCCAGATCCGAGTACGGCAGCAGTTCGCGTCGAGCAAGACCGCCTACGGCGACGATCGCGAAACCGGAGTCCGGTTTGATCCCGAGCTCTGCACCTTTGGTGGTCAGCCAGAACTCGTGCAGATCGACCAGAGCCTGCCGGAGCGAGGGTGCATCGAGTCGACGATTGCGTGTTCCGCCGTCGAGCAATTGTTTTCTGGCCCGAGCGAGATCTGCTGCAGCATCGCTCGTGCCCTTCGATGCGGAGCCCATGGAGACCGAAGGCCCCGATCCTGACGCTTTCGCGCCAGAACCGGGGCCCACGGCCCGAGACCCTTTGGGGTCAGAGTGCATCAGCGCCACGTTCTCCGGTGCGGACTCGGATGACCGAGTCGACCGGGGAAACCCAGACCTTGCCGTCACCGATCTTGCCGGTGCGTGCAGCCTCGACGATGACCTCGACGACCTTCTCCACAGCGGCGTCGTCGACGACTACCTCGACACGGACCTTCGGGACGAAGTCGACGGAGTACTCCGCACCTCGGTACACCTCGGTGTGGCCCTTCTGGCGGCCGTATCCCTGAACTTCACTGACTGTCATTCCGAGTACGCCGGCCTGCTCCAGCCCCGTCTTGACGTCCTCCAGGGTGAACGGTTTGACGATTGCCGTGATCAGCTTCATTTTTGCTTCCCTTCACAAGACCTCGAGTGCCCGTTGTCGTACGGTGCAGCGTTCACGTCTATCTCTACCTTGTCAGGCGAAATCATATGCAGTCTCAGCGTGCTCGGCTTCGTCGATGCCGTTCGCCTCCTCCTCGTCGGAGACGCGCCAGCCGAGGGGCTTGAGCGCGAACGCGATGACCGCGGTGACGATGGCGGTGAAGACCAGCGCGAACAGTGCGATGACGATCTGCACGACGAGCTGCTTGTAGTCGCCGCCGTAGAACAGGCCGGTCTCGGATGCGAGGAAGCCGATTCCGATCGTTCCCCACAGTCCTGCGACGAGGTGAACGCCCACGACGTCGAGCGAGTCGTCGTAGCCGAACTTGAACTTCAGTCCGACCGCGAGTGCGGAGAGCACACCGGCGACGACGCCGAGGATCATGGCACCGACCGGCGTGAGCGTGCCTGCGGCCGGAGTGATGGCGACCAGACCTGCGACGATGCCCGAGGCGGCGCCGAGGCTGGTGGCGTGACCGTCACGAATGCGCTCGGTGATGAGCCAGCCCACGATCGCGGCTGCCGTGGCGGCGGTGGTGTTGACCCAGGCCACGCCGGCGATGCCGTCGGCGGCGAAGGCGGAGCCTGCGTTGAATCCGAACCAGCCGAACCACAGCAGCGCTGCGCCGAGCATGACGAACGGAAGGTTGTGCGGGCGGTAGGCGACCTTGCCGAAGCCTGCGCGCTTGCCGATGATGATCGCCAGAATCAGGCCGGCGATACCGGCGTTGATGTGCACCACCGTGCCACCGGCGAAGTCGATCGGAGCGACGCTGGCGACGAGTCCGCCCTCTCCGTCGTCGGTGGTTCCGAAGATCATTGCCGCCAGCCCGTTCTCGGATCCGGAGAGCAGTCCGCCGCCCCAGACCATGTGAGCCAGCGGGAAGTAGGCGAGGGTGACCCAGATACCGGCGAAGGCGAGCCAGGTGCCGTACTTGACACGGCCGGCGATCGAGCCGCTGATCAGTGCCACCGTGATGATGGCGAAGGTGACCTGGAATGCCACGTCGATGATGTTGGCGTAGCCCCATGCGCCGGCGATGTAGTTACCGTCGGCATCGGTGATCGAATCCTTGAGTCCGAAGAACTCGAACGGGTTGGCGAAGACACCGCCGATGTCCTGGGTTCCGTAGGACATCGACCATCCCCACAGGAAGTAGATGATCGAGACGACGGCCATTGCTCCGAACGACATCATCATCATGTTCAACACGGACTTCGACTGCGACATACCGCCGTAGAAGAACGCCAAGCCCGGCGTCATCAGCAGTACCAGCGATGCTGCCATCAGCATCCACGCGGCGTTGCCGGAGTTGGCCAACATATCCTCGGGACTCACGTACACCCTCCATTCTCCTGCACACCGGTTGGCGCGCCGTTACGCAAGAAGAGTGGTTTCACGAAGTTTCATCCGTGACACTCGGGTGTTTCGGGCATGTGAACGCATGACCGAATTCTGTTGCAAAAAGGTTTCGTGCTGGCGTTTGTGCTTTTGCCCCGGTTCGGGAACTGCCCCCGAGTCGAGATCAGCCCAGCAACGCGTCGACGAAGGCACCCGGCTCGAACGGTGCCAGATCGTCGGCACCCTCGCCGAGACCGACGAGCTTGACGGGCACTCCGAGTTCACGTTGCACCTGAAAAACGATGCCACCCTTCGCGGTTCCGTCGAGCTTGGTCAGCACGACTCCCGTGATGTTCACGATTTCGGCGAAGACACGGGCCTGCGTCAGTCCGTTCTGGCCCACGGTTGCGTCGAGAACGAGCAGAACGTCGTCCACGCGGGCACGCTTCTCGACGACTCGCTTGACCTTGCTCAGTTCGTCCATCAGACCCGATTTGGTGTGCAATCGTCCCGCGGTGTCGATCAGAACCACATCGACGCCGTTCTCGATCCCCTTGCTCACCGCGTCGAAGGCGACAGCAGCCGGATCCGCGGCCTCCTTGCCGCGAACCACCTCGGCACCCACTCGCTCGGCCCAGGTCTGCAGCTGATCGGCCGCAGCGGCGCGGAACGTGTCGGCGGCACCGAGCAACACCCGCCGCCCGTCCGCGACCAGCACGCGAGCCAGTTTGCCCGTGGTCGTGGTCTTGCCGGTTCCGTTGACCCCCACCACCAGCAACACCGCGGGCGCGCCGTCGTGCGGCAACGCGCGAATCGAACGATCGAACTCGGGGTGCAGCTGCGCCACGAGGATCTCGCGCAGCAGAGCCCTGGCGTCGGCTTCGGTGCGAATACTGCGCGCCGCCATCTGCTCACGCAGCGTCCGCATGATCTCCGCGGTGGTGGCCGAACCGATATCGGCGATCAGGAGGGTGTCCTCGACCTCTTCCCACGAGTCCTCGTCCAGGTCGCCGCCGCCGAGGAGGCCGAGCAGGCTCTTGCCCACCGCGGACTGAGATCGTGCCAGCCGGCCACGGAGACGGTCGAGTCGTCCCTCGGTCGGTTCGATGGTGTCCAAGCGGCGAGGCGCGGGAGCAACGGTGTCGGCCACCGACGGCTCGGGAGCAACGGGATCTTCGACGGTGGCATCGGTTGCCGGGGCCTCCGGCTCGGACACCTCCGGTTCGATCCAGACGGTCTCCGATTCGACCGGTTCAGGCGTGGGTACCACCGGCGGCCGCTCGACCGGCGTGGACTCGACGGGAATGTTCTCGACCGGCTTCGCCTCGGCAGGCTTCGGCACGACCGGCTTCGGCTCGGGCCTGGGGGCCTTCGGGGCAACAGGCTCGGCTGTCGCCGTTCCCTGACTGAACGAGAAGCCGCTACCCGCGGTGTAGCCACCGGATTTGTCCTTGGTGGCCGCGCCCTCGATTCGCGCTGCCTCGTCCGACTTGAGGGACACTCTCCGGCGACGGGAGAGAACCAGCCCGACGACGAGGACGACGAGCAGGACGGCAGCGATCGCCGCGACGATGATCCACGCTTGGTTACTCACGTGGAACATCCTCTCAGGCGATCGCGTCCGTTCGTCACCGGTGGTGCACCGACCGTGAAAATGCGCTTCCCGCCCGCAAGTCCGTGTCGATAACATTCACGGTCATGGAGTGGACCACGGTGCGCGACGCCGCCGAACTGACCGAGATGTTCGGAGAGCCGAGCTTCCGAGCCGCCAACAAGGACCGGCGCACGCTGCACCCTCTGGACGTGCAGTGGCTCGCTGCCTCACCGTTCTGCCTCATCGGGACCTCGGACGCGAGCGGGCGATGCGACGTTTCGCCCAAGGGCGATCCGCCCGGGAGCCTGGTGCACGTCCTCGACGACGCCACGATCGCTCTCGCCGAACGGCCGGGCAACCGCCGGATGGACGGCTATCGCAACATTCTCGAGAACCCGTTCGTCGGGCTGAACTTCTTCGTCCCCGGTCGCGGTGACACCCTCCGCGTCAACGGTCGCGCTTCCTTGGTCACCGACGCCCCGTTCTTCGACGAACTGCAGGTCAAGGGCCACCGCCCGATCATGTGTCTGGTCGTCGACATCGAGCAGGTATTCCATCACTGCGCGAAGGCGTTCATGCGGTCAAAGCTGTGGCAGCCCGAGACCTGGGATGCCGACGCCATCCCCGACGTCGCGACGCTGACGAAAGCGTTGATTCCTCAGGCTCCCGAGACGGTGGAGGAACTGCGGGAATACTACGGTCCGTCCTACGCCGAACAGCTCTACCCGAAGCAGTAGCCACGGAGGACGCTGCTCAGGAGACGGTGTCGGATTCAGCGACCGCATCCGGCTCGGTCGGGTCCGGCTGTACTGCGTCCACTGCGACGCGTTCTCGGTTCAACCGCTGCGAGATGACCGTGGTGATTCCGTCGCCGCGCATGCTGACGCCGTACAGCGCATCGGCCACTTCCATCGTCGGTTTCTGGTGCGTGATGACGATCAACTGCGACTTCTCGCGGAGCTGCTCGAACAGTCCGATCAGTCGACGCAGGTTGGTGTCGTCCAGTGCTGCCTCGACCTCGTCCATGACGTAGAACGGTGACGGTCGGGCGCGGAAGATGGCCACCAGCATGGCCACCGCGGTCAGCGATTTCTCGCCACCGGAGAGCAGCGAGAGCCGCTTGACCTTCTTGCCGGGTGGGCGGGCCTCGACCTCGATTCCGGTGGTGAGCATGTCCGACGGGTCGGTCAGGATCAGTCGTCCTTCGCCGCCGGGAAAAAGCTTGGCGAACACCCCGGTGAATTCTCGTTCGACGTCGAGCCACGCCTCCGTGAAGACCTGCAGAATCCGTTCGTCGACGTCGGCGACCACGCCGAGCAGGTCCTTGCGCGCGGACTTGACGTCTTCGAGCTGGGTGGACAGGAAGTTGTAGCGCTCTTCGAGGGCGGCGAACTCTTCGAGAGCGAGCGGGTTCACCTTGCCGAGTGTCGCGAGGTCACGCTCGGCGCGTTTGGCGCGCTGCTCCTGAGTGGCGCGGTCGAACGGCATCGGGGCCGGTGCCACCACCTGCTCGCCCCGCTGCTTGGCTGCCTCGTACTCGGCCATCTCGAGTTCGGTGGGTGGCAGGGCCACGTCGGGCCCGTACTCGGCCACCAGATCGTCGAGGCCGATGCCGTGTTGCTCGAGAATCGTCGTCTCGAGTTGTTCGATCCGCAGCGCGGCCTGGGCGCGGGCCACCTCGTCCCGGTGCACGGCGTCGGTGATCGACGCCAGCTGCCCCTGCAGGGCTCGAACCTGCTCCTTGACCTTGTCGAGTTCGATTGTGCGCGTTGCACGTTCGGCAGAAAGCTCGTCTCGTCTACGGGCAGCGGCTGCCACGACCGTGGCCAACCGCGCAGCGACTTCCTCGCCCGATTCTCCGACCGCCGCCGCCACTGCGGCCGCATGCCGACGCGCCGCGCTCTCACGCTCGGCTCGCGCCCTGGCCTCACGCTCGGCTCGCGCCGCCCGTCGAAGCGAATCCGCCTTACCGCGCACGGACTGTGCGCGCTCTTCGGCGGTCCGTACGTTCAACCGAGCCTCGACCTCCACGGCACGCACTTCGGTCAGTGCCGCTGCCGCCATCTCCCGTTCCATCGTGGTCGCTGCGTCACTGCTCTCGCCGTCTCCCGCGAAACCCGACTGTTCGTCCTCGGCCGTCCGCAGACTTTCCTCGAGCTCGGCCAGCCGCGCAATCGCTTCCTCCCGGCTGGCCTCGGCAGAGCTACGCTGCGTCGTCAATCGCGCCGACTCGGCATGCGCCGAACGCGCCAGTTGACCCAATCGGCCCAACTGCTCGTACACCGCTGCCATGGCAGCATCGGATTCGTTGAGCGCCGCGAGCGCCTGCTCGGCCGATTCGCGCCGGTCCCGTTGTTCGTCCAACGCTCCCGACAGCGCTGCGTCGAGTTCCTCCGCGCGGCGGACTGCCGCTGCCAACTCCACGGTGGACGTGTCGATCGCCGACTGCACCTCAAGGGTGCTCGGACGACGATCCGAGCCGCCGGTGACCCAGCCTGGCTCGACGACGTCGCCGTCCTTGGTGACCGCACGCAGATCACCGGATTCGGAGACGAGACGGTGTGCAGCGTCGAGCGATTCGACGGCGACCATACCGTCGAGCAGGGCCGCCATGGCTCCGGCCAACCGGTCCGGATACTCGATCAGGTCCAGCACCCATCGAGCGCCGTCCGGCAGTTCCGGACGTGAAAACGACTGCGCTGCAGCGACACTGCCGTGCACGATGGACGCGCGCCCGCCGTCGGCCGCACGCAGCGCCAGCACGGCATCCCGCGCGGCGTCGAACGACTCGGCGTGTGCGGCATCGGCGGCCGGACCCATGGCCACTGCCACCGCGACCTCGTATCCAGGCTCGACCGTGAGATGGCCGGCCAGCAGACCCGACAGACCGTCCTGCTGGTTCTCCACCAGCCACCCGGCACCGTCCTTGCGTTCGAGGCCCATCGTGAGCGCTTCGATCCTGGCCTCGAACGACGCCACCTTCTTGCCCGCGATGCGTTCTTCGGCCTGCAGTTCGGTCACTCGAGCGTCGGCATGTCGAAGCGCGGCGACGGCTCGTTCGTAATTGGTGTCGAGGCTCAGTTCACTCGCATCGAGGGTACCGATCTGATCCTGCACACTCTCGAACTCACGCTGAGCCGATTCGCCCCGCTCTCGGGCCTCGTCGATGGCCACCGACAAGCGCTCCACCTCCGAGTCGATCGACTCGACCTTGGTTCGGAAGGTGTCGACTCGGCCGGACAGGCGAGCGAACCCCTCACGGCGGTCGGCCACCGCGCGTACAGCGGCGAGGTGGGCGCGCTCGGCGGCCGCAGCGGCCGCTTCGCGCTCGGCCAGCTGCTCGCGTGCCGCCTCGAGGGTTTCACGTGCCATCTCGACTGCTTCGACGAGTTCCATCTCTTCTTCGGCGACCCGCTCGGCCTGCGCTTCGAGCTCGTCCGGGTCCTGCCCTCGACCCGTGGATCGAACGGCGTCGAGATGCCGAGCCCGTTCGTGTGCGATGCGCACCGTCGCGTTGACGCGCTCGGCCAGGGCCGACAGGCGGAACCACGTCTGCCCGGCCGCTTCGGCACTGGGGGTCAGCCGGGCGACCGCCTGCTCGTGTTCGCCGAGTGCCACCGAGCCGGCTTCGAGGGCGTCCTGCACCATCGCGTACTGCTCGCGTGCCGCTTCCTCGTCCTGGGTCTGGTTCGCGAATTCCTCGCGCCTGGCCACCAGATCGTCGGCCACCAGTCGCAATCGGGCATCACGTAGGTCGGCCTGGACGGTCTGCGCGCGGCGCGCAACCTCGGCCTGCCTGCCGAGAGGCTTGAGTTGGCGGCGCAATTCGGTCGTCAGGTCGGTCAACCGCGCCAGGTTGGCCTGCATCGCGTCGAGCTTGCGGACGGCCTTTTCCTTGCGCTTGCGGTGCTTGAGTACCCCGGCTGCTTCCTCGATGAAGGCTCGCCGGTCCTCGGGCCGCGATTCCAGGATCGCGGCGAGCCGGCCCTGCCCTACGATCACATGCATCTCGCGGCCGATACCGGAGTCGCTGAGCAGTTCCTGGACGTCCATCAAACGGCACGAACTGCCGTTGATCTCGTACTCACCCGCGCCGTCGCGGAACATTCGCCGAGTGATCGAGACCTCGGAGTAATCGATCGGAAGTGCGCCGTCGGAATTGTCGATCGTCAGAGTGACCTCTGCGCGGCCCAGCGGGGCGCGCCCCGAGGTGCCCGCGAAGATGACGTCTTCCATCTTCCCGCCGCGCAACGCCTTGGCACCCTGTTCACCCATCACCCAGGTCAGGGCGTCCACGACATTGGATTTACCCGAGCCGTTGGGGCCGACTACACAGGTGATTCCCGGCTCGAAACGCAGAGTCGTCGCCGAAGCAAAGGACTTGAAGCCCTTCAGCGTCAGACTCTTGAGATACATAGCGTCCGTACTCTACCGGCACGCTGCGCGAAAGCGCGCCGAGCCTCACGCAACGGACGATCAGCGTTCGACGAACCCCTCCAGATCTCCGCGGGCGGTGTCCCAACTCTCCACCACGAGCGTGACCGTGCCCGGCGTCTTATCGCCTCGGAGCAAGGCCAGCAGTGCCTCAAGACGCTCACGTGGGCCCTCCGCTATCACCAGGACCCGTCCGTCCGCGTGGTTGGTCGCGTGACCGACCAGTCCGAGTTCGAGTGCGCGCGAGCGCGTCCACCACCGGAACCCGACGCCCTGAACGAGCCCGTGCACCCACGCCGTCAGCCGTTCTTCGCTCATTCGCGAGCCAACTTTCGGACGTTTCCATCGAAACCGGTGCCGGTTCGCGTATCGAAAAGCTTTGCGGCAGCGCTGTTTCCGGTCGTGAAACACAGCGTGTCACCGTCGGTGACCAGTCTGCCCGGCGAATCGACGTCGGCAACGAGTGTGCCCCGGTCACCGCTCGGAGCGACGGTACGCAGAGCGCCCGATCCGGCGGGAGCCGGAGCAGTCGCCGCGCCGAGGAGCAGACCCGTGACGTCCACGGCTGCTCTGGCTTTCATCAGGCGTCCACGTCGATGTCCAGGGTGACGGTGGTGCCGGCCTTCAGGGTCCGGCCTACCGTGCACACCTTGTCGATGGCGCGCTGGACGACGGTGAGCAGCCGCTCCTGTGCCTCGGGGTCCATTTCGCTGAGGTCGACCCGGAGAATCTCGTTCAGTTCCGGGTACAGCTCGTTCTCCCGATCCGCGGCACCCGACACCTCGACGGTGGCGGAGTAGTCGTCTCCCAGTCGACGCGAGAGCGGTAGGTCCGAGCTCATCCCGGTGCACGCTGCGAGGGCGATTTTGAGCAGCTCGCCGGGGGTGAAGACGCCCTCGACCGACTCGGACCCGATGAGCACTTCGGCTCCTCGCGAGCTACGACCGGTGTATCGACGTGTGCCTGTGCGCTCGACCCAGAGGTTGGTCGGCGTGCTCTGTTCTGCCATGACCGAAATACTAGGCGGGCGGTTCAGGAGTGGAGCCTGCGGAACGACCCGTGCGCACAGGAGTGGAGCCTGCGGAACAATTTGTTCCCTGTCAGCCGCGCACGTGTCGGGGTCGCGGCTGGCAGGTGGGGCAGCTGAACGACGAGCGGTTCATGAACTTCTCGCGTCTGATCGGGGCTCCGCATCGCGAGCAGGGCAGGCCCTCCTGCCCGTAGGCGTCGAGGGATCGATCGAAGTAGCCGGATTGACCGTTGACGTTCACGTACAGCGCGTCGAACGAGGTTCCGCCCTGTGCCAAGGCCTCGCCCATCACCGCGTGCACCGCTGTGAGAAGGCGCCGCAGCGCCGGCCGTGTCAGAGTCTCCGCGATTCGATTGCCGTGGATCTTCGCACGCCACAGCGCCTCGTCGGCATAGATGTTGCCCACGCCCGACAGCACGGTTTGATCGAGCAGTGCCCGCTTGATCTCGGTGTGCTTGCCGCGCAACACGTTCACCACCGATTCGGCGTCGAACAGAGGATCGATCGGGTCGCGGGCGATGTGTGCGACCGGTTCGGGTACCTCGGTGCCGTCCACGGTGACGATCGGGGCGAGTGCCCAGCCGCCGAACGTGCGCTGATCCACGAAGCGCAGATCGGTGCCGTCGTCGAGTCGAGCACGAATGCGCAGGTGCCTCTCGTCCGGGGCGGACGGCGGCTGCACCAGCATTTGCCCGCTCATACCCAGGTGCACGACGGTCGCGAAATCGCCGGGTTCCATCACCAGCCAGAGGTATTTTCCGCGCCGTCGAGCGGAGGAGATGCGTCGACCGCGCAACTGGCCGATCAGATCGAGACCACCGAGATCGTGACGCCGCACGGCGCGGGGGTGCAATACTTCCACCGACCGCATCGTTTTGCCGACGACATGAGATTCCAGACCGAGCCTGACGACCTCGACCTCGGGTAGTTCCGGCATCAGGAAGGGTCTGGGGCCGACTCGGCCGGAATCGCAGTGTCGTTGTCCGACAACGCATTCCACGCCAGACTGGCAGCCTTCTGTTCGGCTTCCTTCTTCGATCGGCCGATACCGACGCCGCGGGGGAATCCACCGACCAGCACGGTCGCAGTGAATTCCTTGTCGTGATCGGGCCCGGTGGACGAGATTTCGTACGCGGGAACGCCGAGTGCACGTTCGGCGGTCAATTCCTGGAGGCTCGTCTTCCAGTCCAGTCCTGCACCGAGCTTGGGAGCCCGGTCGAGGAGGCCTGCGAACAACGTCAGAACGACGGTGCGCGCAACGTCGATGCCGTGCTGCAGGTGAATTGCACCGAGCAACGACTCCATGCCGTCGGCAAGTATGCTCGGCTTGTCGCGTCCACCGGTCTGCTCCTCACCTTTGCCCAACAGCAGGTGGCGACCCAGGCCGCCGTCGCCGAGTCCACGCGCGACCTCGGCCAGGGCATGCATGTTGACCACGCTCGCCCTGATCTTGGCCAGCTGACCTTCGGACTTCGCGGGGTGCACCGCGTAGAGGTGCTCGGTGACAGCAAGACCGAGGACGGAGTCCCCCAGGAACTCGAGACGCTCGTTGGTCGGCAGACCACCGTGTTCGTACGCGAACGATCGGTGCGTCAGAGCCAATGTCAACAACGGTTCCGACAGGGAAACACCGATAGCGGCGAGGAGCGACTCTCGGTCGTCCCCGCCGCTGACGGCAGTGGAGCTATTCTTCTGTGAACCGCTGTTGTGCCGATCCACTACTTCGTGTGTCACGTAAGCGGAAATCAGACCGCTGCGACGACCTGGCGGCCCTTGTAGGTGCCGCACGAGGGGCACGCGATGTGGGGCAAGGTCTTCTCGCCACAACCGCGGTTGGGGCACGTCACGAGGGTGGGCGCAGTGGTTTTCCACTGTGCACGACGCGACCTCGTGTTGGAACGCGACATTTTGCGCTTCGGGACAGCCACTTACTTCTCCTCGGCTTCGTTGTTCACAAGTTCTGTGCTCGGTTCTGGATCCACGCCAAATTTGGCTGCAAGACCAGCCCAGCGAGGATCAATTGTATCGTGAGAGTGGCCGGATTCAGCAATCGCCAGGCGAACGCCGCATTCTGGGCACAATCCCTCGCACTCGTCACTGCAGACGGGGTGGAGTGGAAGCTCCAGACCGACCGCGTCGACGATGACGGGTTCGAGGTCTATCAGGTCGTCGGCGATGCGGTGAATCTCGTCCGCATCGGTGGTCTCCTCGGTGATGCTGTTCGGGTAAGCGAACAACTCGGTCAGGTAGACGTCGACGTTGCCACTGACCGGGTCGAGGCACCGTGTGCACTCTCCGGCCGTGGCTGCTCGTACGGAGCCGGTGACGAGAACGCCCTCCGAGACCGCCTGCAACTGCAGATCGAGCGAGACCGGTACACCGGCTTCGATGGCAATGGCATCGAGGCCGATTCGGGAAGGAGCCGGAACCGTCCGCTCGATGGCCTTCGTAGACCCGGGTCGACGACCGAGGTTGAGAATGTCCAGAACGAATCCGTCGTCCAATTCCGGACGGGTCGTTCTCTTGGGCGGGGGCACGGCTGATCTTCCTTACTGTCGGTATGCCTACTGTCGGTAAGCAACCTCACAACGATACGCATACACGCATACGAGGGCAAATTGCTGCCGTTCAGTGGCGGCTTCGACGCCCCTGCTCCGGGCTTCCGTACGCCGATTCGCCGTACGGCTCGCTGCCGTATTCCGGTACACCCGAGCCGGTTCGCAGTTGCTGACGCCCACGGCCCACCGAACGGATGGTGCCGCTGAGGAACTCCTCGAACTCTGCCAGCTTGGTGTCGACGTAGACGTCGCACTCGCTGCGCATCCGATCCGATTCGGCGTGCGCGCTGTCGATCACCCGAGCCGACTCGGCGTGGGCCGCCTGAACGACCTCGGTTTCCGACACGAGACGGTTCTGTTCGGCGGTGCCGTCTGCGACCGACCGCTCGTACGACGCCGTACCGGACTCGATCATCCGATCGGCTTCGGTGCGGGCGCGAACGGTCAGTGCCTCGTACTCACGCTGGCCTTCCAGCACCGTGCGCTCTGCTTCTGCCTCGGCATCGGCCACGAGCTGGTCGGCGTGCGCCGACGCCTCGGACACCATGCGATCCGCCTGAGCCTTGGCGTCGGCGAGAATGCGATCGGCCGAATCCCTGGCGTTCTCGACCGTGTCCTGGGCCTCGGCATTGGCGGTGCTCACCGTCTTCTCCGCGGTGGCCCTGGCATCGCCGACGAGCTTGTCGCGATGGTCCAGTACGTCCTGGGCGTCGTCCAGCTCGCCGGGGATGGCGTCTCGGACGTCGTCGAGCAGTTCCAGGACGTCGCCGCGAGGGACGACACACCCGGCAGTCATCGGAACGCCGCGCGCCTCCTCGACAATGGCGACGAGCTCGTCGAGCGCCTCGAATACGCGGTACACCGGTTACCCCAATCGTCGAATCTGCCACTGCGCGGTCTTCACTCGCAGTGCTGCGCTACCCAGTCTGCCCGCCGACGCGCGCGTCTGCGCTATACCGGCCCGGTGTGTCGCTCCTCGAACTAGTCTGCCGCCCGCTCGGCGATACGGGCCAGCAGTCGGTCCTGAACGAACGGCGGCAGCATGCCGGTGACGTCTCCCCCGAAGGTCGCGACCTCCTTGATCAACGAACTCGACAGGAAGCTGTGCGCAGGATTCGCCGGAAGAAACAGCGTGTCCACACCGGTCAACGTTCTGTTCATCTGCGCCATCTGCAACTCGTAATCGAAGTCGTTGGCACTGCGCAGACCTTTGACGATCGCCGAAAAGCCTTCTTGCCGAGCATAATCGACCAACAAGCCGTACCAAGAACCGATTCTGACGTTGGGCAGATGCTCCGTGGCGACCTCGAGCATCTCGATCCGCTCGTCGATGCTGAACATGCCCTTCTTGCTCTTGTTCACCATCACCGTGACCACCACCTCGTCGAAGGCGGCGGCTGCGCGCTCGAAGATGTCGAGGTGACCGTTGGTCACCGGGTCGAAGGATCCAGGGCAGAGTGCGCCAGTCATGCCCGCGAACCTATCAGCCGATCCCGGACTCACCCGTCACGCGCGTGCCGCGATCTCGATCCGACTCTCGCCGTACTTCTTCGACTTCTCCGGAACGAGTCCGGTCGGCCATCGGGTCTCCGGCGACCGCGACGAGCGCTCGAGGACGACGACCGCGTCGGGGGTGAGCCACCCCCCGGTGACGAGCCTGTCCAGCAGACCGGCGACGGCAGTGTCGGTGACCGCATACGGCGGGTCCGCCAACACCAGGTCGTACGCCGCGTCCGCGGCCCCGGCCAGTACCGAGGCCACCGGGGCACACCGGACCGACGCGCCGGGCAGACCCACGGATTCGATGTTCTTTCGCACCACCGCTGCCGCTCGGGCGTCCGACTCGACCAACACCGCCGACGACGCGCCGCGCGAGAGTGCTTCGAGCCCCAGTGCCCCCGATCCCGCAAACAGATCCAGCACCGCGGCACCACCCAGTTCCATCCGACTCTCCAGGGAGCTGAACAGCGCCTCGCGCACTCGCTCGGAGGTGGGGCGGGTGCCCTGGCCGGGTACCGACAAACGTCGACCGCCCGCGACACCCGCCACGATCCGCGTCATTCGCTGCCGGCCTCTTCGCCCGTCGACCCCCCACCGATGACGACGAGCAGATCGCCGCCCTCCACCTGCTGCACGCCCGAGATCGCCAGACGGGTCACGGTGCCGCCGCGAGGTGCGGTGATCGCGGCCTCCATCTTCATGGCCTCGATCGTGGCGACGGTGTCACCGGCCGAGATCTTCTGTCCCTCTTCGACGGAGAGCGTCACGACACCGGCGAACGGTGCCGGGATATGACCGGAATTCGATCGGTCTGCCTTCTCGACAGTGGGTGCCTCACTCGAAATGGACCGGTCACGCACCGAGACAGGACGCAACTGTCCGTTGAGAATGCACATCACGGTACGCATACCGCGCTCGTCGGGGTCGGAGATCGCCTCGAGACCGATGAGCAGTTCGACGCCCTTCTCCAGTGCCACGCGATGCTCCTCGCCCTGCCGCAGGCCGTAGAAGAACTGATTGGCCGACAGCCGCGTCGTATCGCCGTACTTCTCGCGATGAGCAGCGAGTTCGGCTGTGGGACCGGGGAACAGCAGACGGTTGAGAGTCTCGCGGCGCTGAGCCGACGTTCCGTCGAGGCTCTTCTCGTCTTCCTCGGTGAGTGGTGTCACCGGCTTGCCCTCACCGCGCCCCTCCAGCGCCTTGGTCCGCAACGGTTCCGGCCATCCGCCCGCGGGCGTACCAAGATCGCCGCGCAGGAAGCCGATCACCGAATCGGGGATGTCGTAACGACCGGGGTTCTCGGCGAACTCCTCGGCGGACGCGCCTGCACCGACCAGAGCCAGAGCCAGGTCGCCGACGACCTTCGAGCTCGGGGTCACCTTGGTCAGGCGGCCCAACATACGGTCGGCTGCAGCGTAATTGGCCTCGACGGTCTCGAACCGATCACCGAGCCCGAGCGAAATCGCCTGCTGCCGTAGATTCGAGAGCTGTCCACCGGGAATCTCGTGGGTGTAAACGCGCCCCGTCGGTGCCGGCAGCCCGGACTCGAACGGCGCGTACACCTTTCGCACGGCTTCCCAGTACGGCTCCAGGTCGCAGACCGCCTGAAGATTAAGACCGGTGTCGCGCTCGGTGTGTGCCGCCGCCGCAACGATCGCGGACAACGCGGGCTGGCTGGTGGTGCCTGCCATCGCCGCACTGGCACCGTCGACGGCGTCCGCCCCGGCCTCCCAGGCCGCCAGGTACGTCGCGAGCTGCCCACCGGGGGTGTCGTGCGTGTGAACATGCACGGGTAGATCGAAATTCGAGCGCAGCGCCGTCACCAGGGTCTTGGCTGCAGGTGCGCGAAGCAGTCCTGCCATGTCCTTGATCGCGAGCACGTGCGCGCCTGCGTCGACGATCTGCTCGGCCAACTTCAGGTAGTAGTCGAGGGTGTAGAGGTTCTCGTTCGGGTTCGACAGATCACCGGTGTAGCTCAGTGCCACCTCGGCGAGCGCCGTGCCGGTCTCGCGCACGGCATCGATGGCCGGACGCATCTGATCGACATTGTTGAGCGCGTCGAAGATTCGGAAGATGTCGATGCCGGTGTCGGTGGCCTCGGCAACGAAGCTGCGGGTCACCTTCTCCGGATACGGGGTGTAGCCGACGGTGTTCCTGCCGCGCAGCAACATCTGAATTGCGATGTTGGGCACGGCCTCTCGCAGGCTCGCCAGTCGCTCCCACGGATCCTCGTGCAGGAATCGCAGTGCCACGTCGTAGGTGGCACCGCCCCACGCCTCGATCGAGAGCAACTGCGGCGTCGTGCGCGCCACGTACGGGGCGACGCCGAGCAGTCCGCTCGTCCGCACTCGCGTCGCCAGCAACGACTGATGTGCGTCACGGAACGTGGTGTCGGTGACGCCGAGAGCCTTCTGGTTCCGCAGATCGCGAGCGAAGCCCTCGGGTCCGAGCGCCAGCAGACGCTGCCTCGAACCGTCGGGAATCGGTGCCGAGAAGTCGACCGGGGGGAGCTTGTCGTGCGGGTACACCGGAGACGGACGCTCGCCGTGCGGCTTGTTGACCGTCACATCGGCGAGGTAGGCGAGGATCTTCGTGCCGCGGTCGCCCGAGGATCGCGAGGTGAGCAGTTCGGGGCGCTCCTCGATGAACGAGGTGGTGACGCGACCGGCCGTGAAGTCGGGATCGACCAGAACCGCTTGCAGGAACGGAATGTTCGTGGCCACACCGCGAATCCTGAACTCCGCCAACGCGCGTCGGGCACGAGCCACAGCGGTGTCGAAATCACGGCCGCGGCAGGTGAGCTTGACGAGCATGGAGTCGAAGTAGGCCCCGACCTCGGCACCCAACGTGGTTCCGCCGTCGAGACGCACTCCGGCACCGCCCGGCGTGCGGTATGCAGTGATGCGTCCCACGTCCGGACGGAATCCGTTCGCCGGATCCTCGGTGGTGATGCGGCACTGCAGCGCCGCACCGCGCAGCACGATGTTCTCCTGCTGCAGACCCAGATCCGCGAGCGTCTCTCCCGAGGCGATCCGCAGCTGGGACTGCACCAGATCCACATCGGTCACCTCTTCGGTGACGGTGTGCTCCACCTGGATTCGAGGGTTCATCTCGATGAAGACGTGATTGCCGCGGGTGTCGAGCAGGAACTCGACGGTACCGGCACACGAGTACTCGATCTGCTTCGCGAACGCCACGGCATCGGCGCAGATCTTCTCTCGCAATCCTTCGGGCAGATTGGGAGCCGGAGCGAGCTCGATGACTTTCTGATGCCGACGCTGCACACTGCAGTCGCGCTCGAACAGGTGCACCACGTTGCCCTGGCCGTCGGCGAGGATCTGAACCTCGATGTGCCGAGGATCGATCACGGCCTGTTCGAGGAACACCGTCGGATCACCGAAGGCCGATTCCGCCTCGCGCGCAGCAGCTTCGATGGATTCGCGTAGCTGCTCGGGCTCGGCCACCCGGCGCATCCCGCGACCGCCGCCACCGGCGACCGCCTTGACGAACAACGGGAACGTCATGGTCTCGGACGCCGCGACCAGCTCGTCCACGTCGGACGACGGTTCCGACGACGCCAGCACCGGCAGTCCTGCGGCCTTGGCTGCCGCGATGGCCCGCGCCTTGTTGCCGGTCAGTTCGAGCACGTCGGCGGACGGGCCGACGAAGGTGATGCCGGCCTCGGCGCACGCTGCGGCCAGATCCGGGTTCTCGGAAAGGAATCCGTAGCCGGGGTAGACAGCGTCCGCGCCGCTGCGCTTGGCAGCGGCGACGATCTCGTCGACCGAGAGATACGCGCGAACGGGATGCCCCTTCTCCCCGATCTGATACGCCTCGTCGGCCTTCGTCCGGTGCACCGAGTTCCGGTCCTCGAACGGGAACACCGCAACGGTCGAGGCCCCGAGTTCGTAGGAGGCGCGGAAGGCGCGGATGGCGATTTCGCCGCGGTTGGCAACCAAAACTTTGGAGAACATTGGCTCAACTTACCCGGCAGAGTGAGCCACCGAGGTGTACTGATCTCACCATTCGAGACGAATTGGTCGAATCGGCCGACTGAAACGGTGCAGTGCATCCCGACGGCCGTTCCTGATCGTTCCCGGTCGTTCCTGCAGGCTCCACTCCTGCCTTCCCCTGTCGTTCCTGCAGGCTCCACTCCTGCCCCGTCAGGACTTCTGCAGGTAGTCGACTCGATCCGATCTCCAGGCCGACCGCATCATCGACGCGATGCCGGGATCGTTTGCCAGCGACGGGTCCCGCGCGAACAGCGATCGTGCGCAGTCCTGAGCGTCGGCGATGATGCCCTCGTCGTCGATGAACGAGAGCAGTCGCAACCCGCTGACCGTGCCCGACTGTGCGGCACCGAGAACGTCGCCCTCGCGACGAGTGGCCAGATCCAGCTTGGCCAACTCGAAGCCGTCGTTGGTCGCTGCTACCGCCTCGAGCCGGGCGAAGGAGCCGCCCGCGGGGCTGAGATAGCTGATCATGATGCACAGGCCCTGGTGCCCGCCTCGGCCGATTCGCCCTCGCAACTGATGCAGTTGGCTCACGCCGAATCGGTCCGCGTCCACAATGACCATGACCGTCGCGTTGGGAACGTCCACGCCCACTTCGACCACCGTGGTGCAGACCAGGACGTCGATCTCGCCGGAGTTGAACTCGGACATGGTGATGTCCTTGTCGTCCCCCGACAGTCGTCCGTGCAGCAGCCCCACGCGCAGATCGTGCATCGGTCCGGTGGAGAGGGTCTCGTACAGGTCGACCGCTGCCGTCGTCTCGGGGCCGTCCTCCGCGCTCGCGCTCTTCTTCTTCGCAGCGCTCTTCTTCCCGGTCTCGGTGTCCTCGTCGTCGCCGATGCGGGAGCACACCACGTACGCCTGCCGACCTGCTGCCACTTCCTCGCGAATACGCTGCCACGCTCGATCGACCCAGCCCGGTTTGCTCCTGGCGGGCACCACGTTGCTGACGATGGGCGATCTGCCGCGGGGCAGTTCGGTGAGCACCGACGTCTCGAGGTCGCCGAGGGTCGACATCGCGATGGTGCGTGGGATAGGGGTGGCGGTCATCACCAGCAAGTGCGGACTGGTGTTGTCGCGAGCTTTCGCGCGCAACGCATCTCGTTGCTCGACGCCGAACCTGTGCTGCTCGTCGACGACGACCATCGCGAGATCGAGGAACTCCACTCGGTCCTCGATCAGGGCGTGGGTACCGATCACGATGCCTGCATCACCGGTGACCGCATCGAGCAACGCGGACCGCTTGGCCGCAGTGGACATCGAGCCGGTCAACAAGGCGACCTTGGTCGCCAGCTCGTGCGATCCGAGTTCCCCACCGGCTGCGAGGCTTCCGAGCATCGAGCGAATCGAGCGCGCATGTTGGGAGGCGAGCACCTCCGTCGGTGCCAGCAACGCGCATTGGTGTCCGGCGTCAATGACCTGCAGCATCGCCCGCAACGCGACGATCGTCTTACCCGAGCCGACCTCACCCTGCAGCAGCCGCGACATCGGATGCGGCGCCGACAGATCGTGGGCGATCTCGGCCGCGACCTGGTGCTGACCGGCCGTCAACTCGAACGGCAGACGCCGATCGAACTCCGCCGCGATACCGTCGGTGATCGGTGGGCATCGCGCTGCCACCCGGGTGGATGCGTCGCGTCGGCGGTCGGCGAGGACGAGTTGAACGGCGAGCGCCTCGTCGAACTTGAGCCGCTCGCGCGCGGAGTCCTTGTCCTGTGCGGTGTCCGGGAAATGGATCGACCGCAGTGCGGTGTCGATGTCGACGAGACCGCGCTGCGCACGTACCGACTCGGGCAGCGGATCGACCACTGCGTCGAGTTGGTCGAGCACCTGCCGCACGCAGCGCATGAACGTCCAGCTCTCGACGTCCTTCGCGGCCGGGTAGATGGGCACGAATGCTCGATCGAACACCGACATGTCGACGGCTCCGGAGGAATCGACCGAGCCACGAGCGAGTCCGGCCAGGGTGCCGCCGCCGACGATTCGACCTGCGGGCACGACGGCACCGTCGTTGTCGTCGCCACCGAGAATCACGTAGCTGGGGTGCGTGAGATTCCACCGCTTGCCGAAATACTTGACCTTGCCGGAGAACATCCCGCGTCGACCCGGCACCACCACATGCTTGAGCTTGTGCGGACTGAAGAAGGTGGCTTCGATGCGCTGTCCGTCGGCGGCGAGTGTCACCGCGAGGAACTGGCCGTTGCGGTTCTTCATCGACCGCAGCGTCGCGGACTCGACCGTCGCGACGATGGTGATGTGCTCGCCCTCGGGCGGCTCCTTCTCTCCCAGCTCCGAACCGTGCGTCATGTAGCGGTGCGGATAGTGCCGAAGCAGATCCTCGACGGTGTGAATACCGAAGACGTCGGCCAGCGGCGTCGCCGCCGCGGCTCCGAGGACGTGATCGAGCCGGTCCACCAACGTTGCCATTGTCCGAGATTCCCTATTCCACTCCGAATTGCACGAGATCCCCCGGCTGCCCACCTGTATAGACCACCACGTCGACTCCGGGGTGTGCGCCCGCCACGTATTCGGCCAACTGATCGCCGAAATCCTCCGACGCCTCGGCACCGACGAGCACTGTCACCATCTCCCCGCCCGTCGCCAGGAGCTGATCGATCAACCGACACCCCGCATCGAGCGGACGAGCGGCGACGATCACCACTTCCTGCCCCGCGAGCCCGATGCAGTCGCCCGGCTCACACGTGCCGACCCACGTCAGCGATCGCTCCCGCGCGATACGCAGAGATCCCCATCTCGTGCCCGCCGCCGCCTCGGACATCGTGAATGCATCGTCGACCGCAGCCCTGGCTGCATCGTGCACCGCGAGCGCGGCCAAACCCTGCACCATGGCCGAGCACGGCAACATCACCACGTCTTTGCCGTCCGCTCGGGCAGCTGCGCCGACGGCAACCAGTTCCTGCGCGGACAAAGCGCCGTTCGGCAACACCAACACCTCGCGGTGCTTCATCCCGACGATCGCACGATGCAGCACCGAGGAGTCGATCGCCTCGTCGCACCGCACCACCGTCGCGCCTTCCTGAACGTAGAGATCCGCGGCACCCTCACCGGCCACCAGCGCCAAAATATCGCGACCCACCGACAACGCTGCTTCGTCGTGCGCTCGGGGGCTCACCGCCCCGTCGAACTCGGCGAATCCGAAACACGAGATGCGCACTCCGTGAACATCTCCGGCTGCGATGCCGAGATCCACGGCACTGCCGGGATCGGTGGTGTGCACATGTGCGGACCATGCCCCGGAACCGTCACCGGCGACCACGACGGAATCTCCGATGTCGGCCAGATCCCGTCGAAGTTCCGCCGCCCTCGCGTCGTTCGGGCCGTGCACGACGTAGACCACCTCGTACCCGAGAGGGCGACTCGACCCGTACCCCGACACACTCTCGGGTGCACCGCCGCACTCCGACGACACGTTCGACGCACCGGTCACCGCCCGGCGTTCGTGCTCGTGTGGGCGACGGTAACGCCGGCGCGGCGGGGTGCGGCCGATCACCACCTCCACGAGGGCATCGATGATCACCGAGAGACCGAGAGCGCCTGCGTCCACCACTCCCGCCTCGCGGAGTTCGGCGAGTTGATCGGTCGTGCTGTCGACAGCCCGAGCGGTGGCCTCGGCTATGTCGACCACCAGCGTCGAGAGGCCGACGTTGGCGTCGTGGGCGGAGGCCTCCCGATCGGCGGCGTCCAGAACCGTGAGCATCGTGCCCTCGACGGGAACGCTCACTGCGGCTGCGACCAGGACTTTCGCGCGTCGCAGCATCGCCTGGATCGACACCGTGTCGAGCGGGCCGTCCGCTGAGGCCTCGGCAACAGCGCGCAACAACTGCGACACGATCACTCCCGAGTTGCCCCGCGCGCCCGCGACCGCCCCCACGGCCAGTGCCCGTCCGATGGCGCGGGCGTCCGCAGTGGGCCCGGCTGCGCGCATCGACTCCACCGCGGCACGGAAGGTGAACATGAGATTGGTGCCGGTGTCCGAGTCGGGTATGGGGAACACGTTGAGTGCATCGATCTCGTCGCACCGCGCGGTCAGAGAATCGACACAGCGGTAGGCCCACCGTCGTAGGGCCGCCGCATCGATCGATTCGAGAACGTCGACCACGTCGAGCAGCCTCCCCCCGCGTCACATCCGCTACCTGGTCCGAACTCCCTCGCGGACAGTTCCCGAAGCTTAGTCGGGCATGATCGGTGGCGCGCCGTCCGTGAGCCCTCACGCAGCGTCTGCCGTGGCGGTTTGGTGATTGCGGGCCGCGCCGCTATTCTTGCAGGGTTGCCTCGAGGCGATCTTCACGCATTGCAATCCTTGCATCTGCTCGTAGTTCGTTTCGATGTCTTCGACCACATGTATCGATCAACATCTATCAAGGAGTTCGCGACTATGGCTGCCGTCTGCGACGTATGCGCCAAGGGGCCCGGCTTCGGTAAGTCGGTCTCGCACTCGCACCGACGGACCAACCGTCGTTGGAACCCGAATATCCAGACCGTTCACGCTCAGGTTGCGCCTGGTAACTCCAAGCGCATGAACGTGTGCACCTCCTGCTTGAAGGCAGGCAAGGTGGTCCGGGGCTGATTTCGGCCTCGCTCTTCGATTTCCTCCACGGCCTCGACTGCGTGCGAGCACTGTGCCCCGCCCCCGATTTTCGGAGGCGGGGCACAGTCGTTCGTGCTTCCGCCCGTTCCGTTCCGTTCTGTTGCACAGCCGGTGAGGACCGTGACGACCGAGTTCAGCGTCCGGCTACCCCGCCTTCGACCCGGGTAGCGGTCCCGGAAGCGGGATCGTGCATCCGTACCGAGGCACCGCGGCCCCACGACGGAATCACGACGTCGGTTAGAGTCCGGAACGTGACTTATTCGGACGCCGACATTTCCAGCAAGGTCCGCATCGAGGACGGTGTACTTCGCATCGTCGTCGCCACCGACGCCGGAGGTGCGTCGCTCGATCTGGAGGGTATCGCCGACGGCACCGCGGCTCTGCGCTCCGCCAACGACGGCAGCACCGCGATCGGAAGCGTCCTGCTCATCGGTCGAGGGCCGAATTTCTGCGCAGGTGGCAATGTTCGCGACTTCGCCGGTGCGGCCGATCGCGGTGCCTTCGTGGGTTCTGTCGCCGACACGTTCCACGCCTTCGTTCGTGAATTGGCCGCCGTCACCGTCCCGGTCGTGGCCGGTGTGCACGGTTGGGCTGCCGGTGCAGGAATGAGCCTGGTCTGCCTCACCGACATCGCCATCGGCGGGCCCTCGACCAAGCTTCGCCCCGCGTATCCCTCGATCGGTTTCACTCCGGACGGTGGCATGTCGTGGACACTCCCCCGAATAGTCGGCTCGGGCCGCGCGATGGACATTCTGCTCAACGACTCGATCATCAACGGAGAGGACGCCGTTCGTCTCGGGATTCTCAGCCGCCTGGTGGGCGACGACATCGTCGACAGCGAGGCCGAGCGCCTGGCGCGAACCCTTGCCGTCGGGCCGACATCGGCGTATCAGGGAATCAAGACTCTGCTGCGGGCCGCCGAATCGGTCACGCTGACACAGCAGTTGGACGCCGAAGCTTCCTCGATCTCCGCAGCCGCGTCGTCACCTGCCGGACGTGAAGGCGTCGACGCGTTCGTCGAGAAGCGTCGGCCCGACTTCTCCTGATTCGATCACGGCAGCGTCCAGTCGATCGGTTCGTCTCCCCCCTCGACCAACAATTCGTTGACACGGCTGAAAGGCTTGGATCCGAAGAATCCGCGTGACGCGGACAGCGGAGACGGGTGCGCGGATTCGATGTAGGGCACCGATCCGAGCATCGGCTTCAGGCTAGCCGCGTCGCGTCCCCACAGAACGGCGACCAGTCCGGGCGCGTCGGGATTCTCGGCCCGGGCGACGAGTGCACGAATTGCTTGCTCGGTCACCGCTTCCCACCCCTTCTTCCGGTGCGACGCAGCCTGACCCGGCTCTACGGTGAGCACCCTGTTGAGCAACATCACCCCGCGGTCCGCCCAGGGTGTCAGATCACCGTTGCTGGGCGTGGGCAACCCCAGATCGTCCGAGTACTCCTTGAAGATGTTGCTCAGACTGCGCGGTACGGGTCGCACATCCGGGGCAACGGAAAAGCTCAGCCCCACTGCGTGTCCCGGCGTCGGATACGGATCCTGACCGACGATGAGGACGCGAACTCCATCGAAGGGGTGGCGAAAAGCGCGCAGTACGTTCTCGCCGGCGGGGAGGTAATGACGTCCTGCGGCGAGTTCGGCCCGTAGGAAGTCGCCCATGGCAGCAACATTCGACTCGACCGGTGCAAGGGCGGCCGCCCACCCCGATTCGACGCTCTCGGCGAGCGGACGCGGCGTCACCGATCGATCCGGCGCAGCGCGTCGCGGTAGTACGCGGCGTTGGCCGAGTACATCTGCACGTTGATGTCGACATGCCCTTCGGGAACCTGGTACCCCTCGCGGATTTTTGCCGGAACCCCCAGTGCCATGGAGCGTTCGGGAACGACGAACTTGAACGGCACCACTGCGCCTGCCCCCACGATCGAGCCGGCACCGATCTTCGAGCCGTTCAGTACCACCGAGCCCGAGGCGATGAGGCAGTTGTTCCCGATGGTCGCACCCTCGACGTGCGCGTTGTGGCCCAGTACGCACCCGGAACCGATGACCGTTGCGTCGATCGGGGTGCAGTGCACCACGGTCCCGTCCTGCACGTTGGTGCCCTCGCCGATCGAAATGGTGCCGTAATCGGCCCGCAGAACGGCAGTGGGCCACACCGACGATCCGGCCGCCAGAGTCACCGCTCCGATGACGACGGCGTCGGGATGGACGTAGGCGTCTGGGTGGATGTCGGGTTCGCGATCACCGAGTGCGTAGATAGCCATCTCTGCAACTTAGCCGACCCGATGAACCCGACCGCGTTCACTCGCCCTCGAAACTCGACCATCCCGATCTACCCGAATGGGGGCGTCCGCCGACCGTCACTCGCGGGCCCTGTCCGTCACCGCCGTGCTGGACACGTCCGATCACCGTCCATCCCCGGGGAACGCCTGCGGTATCGGGGAAGGTGCCGACGAGAGCGTGATCCTCGCCTCCGGTGAGCACCCAGTCCAGCGGATCGTGACCCATCAGTGTTGCGGCCGAACGTACTTCGACCGGTATGTCCAGCAGGTCGGGATCGACGTCCAGCAGAACGCCCGACGCGTCGGCGATGTGGCCGAGATCGGCCAACAAGCCGTCGGAAACGTCGGTGAGAGAGGTCGCTCCCGCCTCTGCCGCGTCGATCCCGGCGCGATACGGAGGGACGGGCACTCGGTGCGCGTCCACCACGGCGTCGTGGCCGGTTCTGTCCCTGTCGCCGAGCAGGAGGGCGAGTCCGGCCGCCGACCAGCCGAGCCGTCCCGCGTACGCGATCACGTCACCGGCACGCGCCCCCGACCGAAGAACCGGTGCCCGGCCCTGGAGGTCGCCGAGCGCGGTGATCGAGATCACCAGCTCCGGCGACTGCACCACATCGCCGCCGACGATGGCCGATCCAGCAGCGACCGCCTCGAGCCACATGCCCTCGTTGAGGCCGTCGGTCACGCTCACCGGCGTGTCGGCCGGGCACCCGAGCGAGACGAGAAAACCCGAGCACTGCGCGCCCATTGCGGCGATGTCCGCGCCGTTCTGCGCGATCGACTTGCGGCCGATCTGTATCGGACTCGACCAGTCGAGCCGAAAGTGCCTGCCGTGCACCAACATATCGGTCGACGCCGCGATCCGACCGTCGGACGCGGCGACGACGGCTGCGTCGTCACCCGGCCCGACGATGGTCGACGGTGGCTGCACACGGTCTGCCACGGCGCGGGCGATCACGTCGAATTCACCGACCTGCGCGACGGTGCGCTCGCTGCCGGTGGACGAGTCGGTGACGGTGTCGTCGATGATGTTCCTCCCTGAGAACGCGGTGCGTGCGCGACGGTCTCACGCGGAGCGCGCGCCGAGCCTGCGGTACCTTTTAGCGGCGGTCGGGACAGTACCGATGCAGCAGGTTACGTGCGAAGAGAACGTAGTCGAACCAACCTACAGTCGAGAAGTCCGGCAGGGGAAAGGGACCACCGATGGTGCAAGCATTCGTTCTCGTTCAGACCGAGGTGGGCCGTGCGACGGCCGTCGCACAGCAGATCGAGGCCGTCGACGGTGTCGTGTCGGCGGAGGCAGTGGTCGGGCCCTACGACGTGATCGCGCGCGCCGACGGTGCCTCCGACGCCGAGATCGCCGAGATCGTCTCCCGCATCCAGAAGGTCGATGCCATCACTCGTACCCTCACCTGCCCCGTGGCCCCGCAGTCGACGACGTCCGTCGGATAGCTCGTGAATTCACCCGACACCGGCAACGACGCCGGCACCGAAGACAGCCCGGCCGAGACCGAGAGCACTCGCGAGCAGCGCCATCCCGCAGTCATCGCCACCGCGATCGCGTTGCCGGTCGCGCTGGTCGTCGGAGTTCTGGTTGCCGCCATCGCGGTCAACCGCTCACCCGTTCGCGATCCGGTCGCGCTGGGCCCGGTCGACTCCCCCGATGCCGCGAGCGCGCAGTGCACGTCCCTGCTCGACGCCTTGCCCGAGAACCTCGGCGACTACACCAGGGCCGAGTTGGCCGACCCGGCCCCGGTCGGAGTCCGCGCGTGGGCCTCGGACGTGGAGAACGCCGAGCCGGTCGTGTTGCGGTGCGGCCTGCCCCGGCCCATCGGGTTCGATGTGGCCGCACCTCTGCAGGTGATCAACGGCGTTCAGTGGTTCGAGGTGTCCGGGGAAGACGACGGGATCGATGCCAGCACATGGTTCGTCGTCGATCGCGGCGTGTACGTTGCCCTGACGATTCCGGGCGACTCGGGCCCCACCCCGTTGCAGGACGCGTCCTCGGCCGTGTCGGATGCGCTGCCCCAACAACCTCTCGACCCGGCTCCGTTGCAGTAGCGCTGGGCCGCAACGGCTCTAGCGCAAACCGGTGCCGCGGGCGAGGGCGGTGTCGATCAGAGTCGCGATGAGCGTCGGGTAGTCGACGCCCGATTCCGCCCACATCTTGGGGTACATCGAGATCGAGGTGAACCCGGGCATCGTGTTGATCTCGTTGATGACCGGACCGTTCTCGGTGACGAAGAAATCCACCCGCGCCAGGCCTTGGCAGTCCAACGCTCGGAAGGCCGCGACGGCGAGTTCACGTATGCGGTCGCTCGTGGCGTCGTCGAGTGCCGCCGGGATGTCGAACTCACTGACATCGTCGAGGTACTTGGTGTCGAAGTCGTAGAAAGCATGATCGTCGATGTCCGCGTCGGGAATTCGGATCTCGGCGACGGCGCTCGCGCGCACGGTGCCGTCGGGAAATTCCAGCACCCCGCACTCGACCTCGCGGCCGTGGATCATGCCCTCGACGATCACCTTGGGGTCGTGTTCGCGTGCGACGGCGATCGCGGTGGGTAGTTGGTCCCACGCGGTGATGCGCGAGATTCCGATGGACGATCCACCTCGGGCCGGTTTGACGAATGCGGGCAGGCCGATTCGCTCACGCTCGGCAGCCGTCAGGTCGTCGACCGCGCGTCGGAGTACGACCTGGCGACCGATCGGCAGTCCTTCGGCTCCGAGCAGCTTCTTGGTGAATTCCTTGTCCATGCCCGCAGCGCTGGCCAGCACGCCCGGCCCGACGTACGGAACGCCGGCCAGTTCGAGCAGACCCTGCAGGGTGCCGTCCTCGCCGTACGGTCCGTGCAGAACGGGGAACACGACGTCGACGGATGCGAGCACCGTCCCGCCTTCCCCCTCGCCGAGGGCGAGAAGAGCACCGGCGTGGCCGGGGTCCGTACTGAGCGCAAGCGCGGCTCCCGTCTTGTCGACGGTCGGCAGCACCCGGTCGTGAATCGCCAACGCATCGATGTCGGAGGAGCCGAGTACCCAGGCACCGTCCGCGGTGATCCCCACCGGAACCACCTCGTACTTGGCCGGATCGAGGTTCTGCAGCACGCTACCTGCCGATACACAGGACACGGCATGCTCGCTGCTGCGGCCACCGAAGACGACGGCAACTTTGATGCGGGGAGTACTCACGATGAGAAACCGTACCGCCGCGGCTCATCGAACGCGGATTCGCCCTGTTCGTCGCGAGACCGCCATCACTGCCTCACTCGGGCTTGATACGACGTCCCAGCAGGTGCCCGACCGCGTCCGGAACGGACATGCCACCGTGACACACCCGATGCACCGCGTCGGTCAGTGGCATCTCGACGTCGTAACTCTCGGCGAGGGCTCGCACCGAGGTGCAGGACTTGACGCCCTCGGCCACCTGCCCGTGCGCTGCCTCCTGCGCACTCTCGAGGGAGCCGCCCGAACCCAGTCGCTCTCCGAACGTGCGATTGCGCGAGAGAGGCGACGAGCAGGTGGCGACCAGGTCGCCCACACCGGCCAGGCCCGAGAGCGTCGACGGCTTGGCACCGAGCGCCACTCCGAGGCGGATGATCTCGGCCAGACCCCTGGTCATGATCGACGCGAGGGTGTTCTCGCCGTATCCGACGCCTGCGGCCATCCCGCAGGCGAGGGCGATGACGTTCTTGCAGGCACCACCGATCTCGGCGCCGATGACGTCACTGTTGGTGTAAGGCCTGAAATATCCGGTGGCGCAGGACTTCTGAATCTCGAGGGCTCGCTGGGAGTCGGAGCAGGCGATGACGGTGGCTGCGGGCTGCCCCTCGGCGATCGGGCGCGCAAGATTCGGCCCGGACAGGCACGCCACCCGGCTGGGATCGGCACCGGTGACCTGAGAGATCACCTGACTCATCCGCATGAGCGTTCCGGTCTCGATTCCCTTCGCCAGGGAGAGCAGCGTTGCCTGCGGCGGGATCGAGTCGGTCCACGCCCCCAGATTGGCCCGCAGACTCTGCGACGGCACGGCGAGAACCACGATGTCGGCTCCGTCGAGGGCACGCACCGGATCACTCGTCGCACGGATGGACGACGGTAGCTCGATTCCCGGAAGGTAGTCCTTGTTCTCGTGGTCGTCGGTGATGGATGCAGCGAGTTCCTCGCGGCGGGCCCACATGGTGACGTCCGTTCCGGCATCGGCCAACACCTTGGCGAATGCGGTCCCCCACGAACCCGACCCCAATACCGCTGCTCTGCTCATTCCGCCAACCCCTCGCCTACTTCGCCGATGCCCTGTCCACGCGCGCATCACCCTAACTCGCAGACCTGCTCGGGCGGTCGGAGTCGGCACAGATCGGTGACGCTGGCAGGATCGAGCACCATGGGTGCATCACGAGACGACGACGGCGACCGTGTCGTCAGGGTTCTCATCGCGGTGAAAGATCTCACCGCGGCGAAGTCGCGCTTGGCGACGGAGTTCTCGGCACCCGATCGGACTCGATTGGTGCTCGCGATGCTCAGCGACACCGTCGCGGCCGCCGACGCCGTCTCGGTGGTCGATTCGGTCACGGTGGTCACCCCGGATCCTCTCGTCGCAGAGACGGCCCGAAGAATCGGCGCACTGGTGTTCGACGAACCGGTCCGCGATCCTGCGCTGCAACCGGACCAACGCCTCAACCACGCGTTCGCGGCCGCAGCGCACGTACTACGTCACGGTGACGTCGGTGTGGATGTCGGTGTGGATGTCGGTGGGGGCGAGACCGTCGCCGCGCGCCGCGTCGACATCATCGCGTTGCAAGCAGACCTGCCTGCGATGCGTTCGGCAGAACTCGCGCAGGCCTACGCCGGGGCCCGCCGGGGAGGCAGATCGCTCGTGGTCGACCATCACGGCACGGGGACCGCCGCCCTGATCCTCAAGGACTCCCCCGACGAGTTGGCACCACTGTTCGGACGGGACTCCGCCCGTCGCCACACCGTCTCGGGCGCACGGGAACTCGACGGCACCTGGCCGGGTCTTCGACTGGACGTGGACACCGCCGACGACGTCCGCAGAGCGCACCGTCTGGGAGTCGGACCGGCGACGGCGGCCGTCCTCCACTCGCTCGGGTGGAGTGACGAAGCATCGGCGACGACTGCCTGATGGCGCGGACCGCCGTGGGAGTCGAGTGAACGGAGACTCGAGTTCTGCCATCGGAGTTTCACCGACGCCCGGTATGGGGGATGATCGTGCGGTGAGCAAAGACGACGCGCAGTCAGCGAACCAGGATCCTCCGATCGAGACCGGAAAGGCCACCGGTTCGGACCCGGCATGGAGCGCTCCGATCGCGGCGACGATGCCGAGTATTCCCTCCGCGCTTCCGGCCGCCACACCGGAATCCGTCGACGCTGCCACCGTGCTCCCCGAAAATCGCTATCTCAACCGGGAATTGAGCTGGCTCGATTTCAACTCCCGCGTTCTCGCGCTCGCGGAGGACTCGTCGCTCCCCTTGCTCGAACGGGCGAAGTTCCTCGCGATCTACGCGTCGAATCTCGACGAGTTCTACATGGTTCGGGTTGCGGGTCTCAAGCGCCGTGACGAAACCGGACTGTCGGTCCGCTCCGCCGACGGCATGACCCCACGCGAGCAGCTCGCGGTGATCGGTCAACGCACCCAGGAGCTCGCGCTCAAACATGCGCGAGTGCTGCTGGATTCGATCCTGCCCGAGCTCACCGCCGAGGGCATCGCGATCATCCGGTGGTCCGACCTGGACAGTGACGAGCGCTCCCGGCTGTCGGAGTACTTCACCGAGCAGGTCTTCCCGGTTCTCACACCGCTGGCCGTCGACCCGGCCCACCCCTTCCCCTACATCAGCGGGCTGAGCCTGAATCTCGCTGTGACAGTGAAGGATTACTCCACCACAGGTGAGCACTTCGCCCGCGTGAAGGTGCCCGACAACGTCGATCGCTTCGTGCGGGTCAAGCGCGGCGAGGGCAACCACCGCATCGACGCCTTCCTGTCGATGGAGGAGTTGATCTCGGCTCATCTGGACGTGCTCTTCCCCGGGATGGAGGTCGTCGAGTCTCACGCGTTCCGTATCACGCGCAACGCCGATTTCGAGGTCGAGGAAGACCGCGACGAGGACCTCCTCCAGGCACTGGAGCGAGAGCTCGCCCGTAGGCGTTTCGGCTCTCCGGTCCGCCTCGAGATCGCCGACGACATGACCGAGCACATGCTGGAATTGTTGCTTCGCGAACTCGATGTCGATCCAGGCGACGTCATTCAGGTGCCCGGACTGCTCGACCTGTCGTGCCTGTGGCAGGTCTACAGCGTCGACCGCCCCAACCTCAAGGACGCCCCCTTCGTTCCGGCCACTCACCCGGCATTCGGTGAGCGCGAGACACCCAAGAGCGTCTTCTCCACCCTGCGCGACGGCGACGTCCTGGTCCATCATCCGTACGATTCCTTCTCCACCAGCGTTCAACGCTTCATCGAGCAGGCCGCGGCCGACCCGCAGGTGCTCGCCATCAAGCAGACGCTCTATCGGACCTCCGGAGATTCCCCGATCGTCAACGCGCTCGTCGATGCCGCAGGCGCGGGCAAGCAGGTGGTTGCGCTGGTCGAGATCAAGGCGCGTTTCGACGAACAGGCGAACATCGAGTGGGCCCGCAAGCTCGAAAAGGCGGGCGTGCACGTGGTGTACGGCCTCGTCGGCCTCAAGACGCACTGCAAGACGTGCCTCGTGGTGCGTAGAGAGGGATCCGTCATTCGCCGGTACTGCCACATTGGTACCGGCAACTACAACCCCAAGACAGCGCGCATCTACGAGGACGTGGGCCTGCTGACGTCCTCGCCCGAAATCGGGGCCGACCTCACCGATCTGTTCAACTCGCTGACCGGATACTCGCGAAAGTCCAAGTACCGCAACCTTCTCGTCGCACCGTACGGAGTTCGGCGCGGCATCGTCGAGCGCATCGAGGCGGAGGTCGAGCACCTCAAGGAGGGCCGCAGCGCCGGAATTCGCCTCAAGGCCAACGCCTTGGTGGACGAGCAGGTCATCGACGCGCTCTACCGAGCATCGATGGCAGGAGTGCCGGTGAAGGTGGTGGTGCGCGGAATCTGTGCTCTCAAGCCAGGAGTTCCCGGTCTGTCGGAGAACATCGAAGTGCGTTCCATCCTCGGCCGATTCCTCGAACACTCGCGTGTTCTGCACTTCCAGGGTGCGGACGAGTTCTGGATCGGCAGCGCAGACATGATGCACCGCAACCTCGATCGCCGAGTCGAGGTGATGGCTCAGGTCAAGGATCCTCGGTTGGCGAACCAGCTGAGCGACATCTTCGATTCTGCCCTCGACCCCACCACTCGATGCTGGGAGCTGGGACCGGACGGCGGCTGGGTCGCGTCACCGGCTCGGGGTGAGAAAGTTCGTGAGCATCAGGTGGACCTGATGCGCAGTCGGAGGAATCAGGGCTCCTGATGGGCACTTCCGACGGCTCCCCCCGCGCCAACATCTTCGCGGCGGGCTCGATCCTGTGGCGACATTCACCGAGCGGCGGCTCGGGCGTCGAGGTCGCCTTGGTGCACAGGCCGAAATACGACGACTGGTCGTTCCCCAAGGGAAAGCTCGATCCCGGTGAAACAGCTGTCGACGCAGCAGTCCGAGAGGTCAAGGAGGAGACCGGATTCGACTCGAGACTGGGACGGTCTCTGTCCTACGTCACGTACCCGATTCCGGGGCACCGTCGGGTCAAGAAAGTTCTGTACTGGGCAGCGGAGGTCACCGGGGGCGAGTTCGTCCCCAATGTCGAGGTGGACGAACTGCGCTGGGTAGCGCCCGAGGACGTCGGCCGCGAACTCTCGTATCCCATGGACCACAAGATCCTTCGCCGGTTCGTGGCCAAGCCTGCCGACACCTCCACAGTGCTGTTGGTTCGGCACGGCAGTGCCGGGTCGCGCTCACGGTTCAAGGGCAACGACGTCGACCGTCCACTCGACAGGATCGGGCGCCGACAGGCCGAATCCTTGGTGTCGTTGCTTCGGGCTTTCGGCGGCGATGCCGTGTACGCAGCCGACCGTGCTCGATGTGTGCAGACCGTTGCTCCGTTCGCGGAATCGTTGGGGGTGGACATCACTCCCGAGCATCTCTTGTCCGAGGAAGGGTATGCCGACGACCCGCGCAAGGGCCGCCATCGCGCTCGCGACATCGCCGAACTTCCCGGCACCCCCGTTGTCTGCAGCCAGGGAAAAGTGATCCCGGACTTGATGCGTTGGTGGGCCGAGAAGGACGGAATCACGTTGCCGGCCAACAGAAATCGCAAGGGCAGCGTGTGGGTGCTCTCACGCCGCGACGGCAGGCTCATCTCGGCCGATCACATCGCCAGTCCGTTGCCCACCCTCGCCGCCGACGGCTGAGCGGCGCAAACGACAAACAGAAGGCCCCCGACTCGATCTTCGAGTCGGGGGCCTTCTACCGTTCACAGCCTGTCTCACTCACGCTGCCGCGTCAGCGGCAGCGTGAGTGACGAGTGAAAACCTGCAGGCTCTACTTCTTCGCTGCGCGCTTCGCGGGTGCCTTCTTGGCCGGAGCCTTCTTGGCCGGGGCCTTCTTGGCGACGGTCTTCTTGGCCGCTGTCTTGGCCGGAGCCTTCTTGGCAGGAGCCGTAGTGGTTGCGGCCTTGCGAGCGGTCGTCTTGGCCGGAGCCTTCTTGGCAGCAGCCGTCGTGGTCTTGCGCGCGGTGGTCTTCGCGGGAGCTGCCTTCTTGGCGGCCGTCTTTGCGGGAGCTGCCTTCTTGGCGGCGGTCTTTGCCGGAGTTGCCTTCTTGGCTGCCGCGGTGGTGGCCTTGCGGGCGGTCGTCTTCACCGCTGCCTTCTTGGCGGCCGTCTTCTTCGCTGCCGCAGTCTTCTTGGCCGGAGCTGCAGCCGAACCGCGCTTGACGGCAGGTCCGGTTGCGGGCAACTTCTGTCCGCCCGCGATGACGGCCTTGAACTGTGCACCCGGACGGAATGCCGGCACGTTGGTCGGCTTCACGCGAACGGTCTCACCGGTGCGGGGGTTACGGGCGACACGCGCTGCGCGACGACGCTGCTCGAACACGCCGAAGCCCGTGATCGTGACACTCTCGCCGCGGTGCACTGCGCGCACGATGGTGTCGACGATGTTCTCGACAGCCTCTGTGGCGCTCCGCCTATCAGACCCCAACTTCTCGGTCAGGGCGTCAATCAGCTCTGCCTTGTTCATGGATTTCCTCCGCTATATGGTGGTCCATCGTCGGACCGACTACTACAACGGTAAACCCCAAGTCGTCAAGAGTCTATGCGCCACGCCAATTTTCATTCCGGTGTCGCGGAATGGTTCACGGCCCCAAAGCGTGTCGGACCGGTGCCAGGTCAGCTTTCGGAGGGTGTCTCGATCCGCGCCGGGAGGGTCAGGGGTTTGTATGAAGGCCTTGACTTTTCGTACTCCGTAATGGCCTCTACCTGGCGTAACGTCAATCCGATGTCGTCGAGACCCTCCAGCAGACGCCACCGCGTGTAGTCGTCAATCGCGAAGCGCACCACCAACGTTCCAGCCGTTACGGTCTTGTCGACGAGGTCGACAATTACTTCCAGACCGGGCTGTTCTTCTAAGGCTTTCCACAGCAATTCGACGTCCGACTGATCGACTTCGGCGGCCAACAGCCCGGCTTTTCCCGAGTTTCCGCGAAAGATATCGGCGAAGCGAGAGGCGATCACAACCCGAAATCCGAAGTCCGAGAGTGCCCAGACGGCATGTTCGCGTGATGATCCCGTACCGAAATCGGGCCCGGCAACGAGCACCGAACCTCGGTTGTAGGGCTCGAGATTCAAGATGAAGTTCGGGTCCGAGCGCCAGGCCGCGAACAACCCGTCCTCGAATCCGGTGCGCGTGACACGCTTGAGGTAGACCGCGGGGATTATCTGGTCGGTGTCAACGTTGGACCGCCGTAGCGGAACTCCGATACCGGTGTGTCGAGTGAAAGCTTCCATCGAATGTGCTCCTATGCGTTCGATCGATCCGAGCGAGGACGCGCGTTACGCGAGATCCGCCGGAGAGGACAGGGTTCCGCGGATTGCGGTAGCGGCGGCAACCAGAGGCGACACGAGATGAGTGCGACCGCCCTTGCCCTGCCTACCCTCGAAATTCCGGTTGGACGTCGACGCCGATCGCTCGCCCGCCGCCAGCTGATCCGGATTCATTCCCAGGCACATCGAGCAACCGGCCTGACGCCACTCCGCTCCTGCGGCCGTGAAGATCTCACCCAGGCCTTCCTCCTCCGCCTGCGCTCGCACCCGCATGGACCCGGGTACCACCAGCATTCGCACTCCGTCGGCAACCCGATGTCCTTCGAGAACGGATGCGACGGCCCGCAGATCCTCGATTCGACCGTTGGTGCACGAGCCCACGAACACGGTGTCGACAGCGATCTCGCGGATGGGTGTACCCGCTTCGAGGCCCATGTACTGCAAAGCCTTCTGCGCTGCCGCTCGCTCGCTCTCGTCGACCATCGCCTCCGGATCGGGCACCGTATCGCCCAGTGGCGCACCCTGACCCGGATTCGTTCCCCAGGTGACGAACGGCGTCAACGTGTCGGCATCGATGTGGACCTCGTTGTCGAACACTGCATCCGGATCGGTCGCCAGTTCGTCCCACGCCGCCACCGCCGCGTCCCAGTCGGCTCCGCGAGGAGCGTGCGGGCGCCCCTTCAGGTACTCGTACGTGATCTCGTCGGGTGCGATCATGCCTGCCCGTGCACCGGCCTCGATCGACATGTTGCAGATGGTCATTCGCGCTTCCATCGACAGCTTGCGAATGGCCTCACCGCGGTACTCGAGGACGTAGCCCTGGCCACCGCCGGTGCCGATCTGTGCGATGACGGCAAGTATCAGGTCCTTGCTCGTCACACCGGGGGCGAGCTCACCGTCGACGTTGATCGCCATCGTCTTGAAAGGACGCAGCGACAGTGTCTGCGTCGCCATGACGTGCTCGACCTCGCTGGTACCGATGCCCATTGCGATCGAGCCGAAGGCACCGTGCGTCGAGGTGTGGCTGTCTCCGCACACCACGGTCATGCCGGGCTGGGTCAGACCCAACTGCGGCCCGATGATGTGCACGATGCCCTGATCGAGATCGCCCATCGGGTAGAGCCGAACACCGAATTCCTCGCAGTTGCGGCGAAGAGTGTCGACCTGTGTGCGCGAGACCAGATCTGCGATGGGCGCGAAGATGTCGGCCGTCGGGACGTTGTGATCCTCGGTTGCGATCGTCAGATCCGGACGTCGGAGTCCGCGGCCGGCCAGCCGAAGGCCGTCGAACGCCTGCGGGCTGGTGACCTCGTGCACCAGATGGAGATCGATGTAGATCAGATCCGGCTCACGCGCTCCGCCTTCTCCGCCGCCTCGGACCACCACGTGCTGGTCCCATACCTTCTCCGCCAAAGTCTTCGGTGTTTCGGACATCGCTGTCGCGGACCTCGTCTTCCCTGTCGTCGTCGCGCCGATGAACTCCGCTGGTCCACCTCGCGTGATCGTCTCGACATCATGCCCCCGGCACGCACTGAAGATCTCGTAGTTGTGCAATCTCAGCATTCGGGAGGCTAATATCGTTCTATGAGACAGCATAGCCCCAATGGCCTCGTCGACAAATCGAGCGGTATCGGTGTCCTCGACAAGGCGATGACGGTGCTGCACGCGGTGGCGGAGACGCCCTGCAATCTCAACGACCTGTGCGCTCGAACGAGCCTGCCCCGGGCAACGGCCCACCGCCTCGCGGTAGGACTGGAGACCCACCGCCTTCTCGTACGGGATGCCGACGGCCTGTGGCGGACCGGCCCGGGACTGGGAGAGCTTGCGGCGAGCGCATCGGACACCCTGCTCGACGCTGCCGCCTCGATCCTCCCACGCCTGCGCGAAATCACCGGTGAGAGTGTGCAGATCTATCGGCGCGAAGGGACGGTGCGGGTGTGCGTGGCATCCATGGAGCCGCCGACCGGACTTCGAGACACCGTACTCGTCGGCGCACGTCTGCCGATGACGGCTGGATCGGGAGCCAAAGTCCTTCTCGCATGGGCAGATTCGCAGACACAACGAACAGTTCTGCCGGATGCAGAATTCAGCGAGCGCGTCCTGCTCGAAGTTCGGCGGCGCGGATGGGCACAGAGTGCGGGCGAGCGAGAACCGGGCGTGGCGAGCGTCGCCGCGCCCGTGCGAGACGGCAACGACACTGTGGTGGCGGCGATCTCGGTATCCGGACCGATCGATCGAATCGGACGCAAGCCCGGAGCGCGGTGGGCCGCGGATCTTCTTGCCGCCGCGGACGCTCTGCACAAGCGACTCTGAGGTAAACCGCAGCCCCGCCGGCCCGAGAAAAAACGAGCTGATCGAGCTGCGAGAGTGGGGTACCTTCGTCTCGAGCGGCCTACCCGGTCGGTCGACGACTGCGAGGAGTCACCCCATGCCCGAATCCGGCAGTGAAGAACTGAAGAAGAAGTTCCGCGAGGTTCTGGAACAGAAGAACAGCAAGTCCCACAATTCCGTAGAACACAAGGACGGTGGACCGAAGGTCAACAACGTCCACGGTCCGGCCGACCATCAGAAGATGTTCCGCCGCAAGAGCGTCTGAGACGCACGCACCGAAACGACAACACCCTCTCGATCCGCGGATCGAGAGGGTGTTGTCAGTTGTAGCCCCGACGGGATTCGAACCCGCGCTACCGCCTTGAGAGGGCGGCGTCCTAGGCCGCTAGACGACGGGGCCAGGAACTTCACCTGCATTGTGTTCGAGCTTGTACGTACTGAGTCAGCTTAACTGCCTCGGCCTCGGCGACAAAATCGCCTTCACCTGCTCGCTGGGGTACCAGGACTCGAACCTAGAATGGCGGTACCAGAAACCGCTGTGTTGCCAATTACACCATACCCCAATGGACTTGAATCGAATTGCTCATCACGATCGATGTGCACTGCGTTTCGAGCCGGGATAGAGACTATCAAAGGTGACTACCCATTCTCCAAATCGGCTGCTCAGAGCCGCCGAAACCACGCCGTGGACGCGTCGGGAGCGGCCGAGGCACCGTCGAGTGGGGTCCGGAAGAGCCCCCTCCACACCTCGGCCGACGAGTGGAGCAGACTTGCTCTTCGTGACCGATCGCAGACCCGGCCGAGTCCGATGAAGGTTCTGCTCGTCCCTCAGGGCGAGCAGGCCGTGCTGACTCACCTCGCCGACGACGGCTCGACGCTGAGCGATCCCACCGTGGCCGAGGATATCGTCGCGGCCGTAGCCGAGCTCGAGCGCGACGAACGGCCGAGGTGGGTGTGGGAAGACACGAGCCGTATCTACCCTCGGCTGCTCGAACGAGGAGTCCGCGTACGCCGCTGTCACGACCTCGCACTGGTCGGTGCCATTCTGGCGATGCGGGCCGGCTCGGCGACTGTGCCGTCGGCTCCCGCCGACCTGAGGCCGGGTCTGTTCGACGCGAACCCGAACTCCGATCCGGCGGCGGTGCTTGCCGAGTATCGGCGTCAGCTCCGGGACATCGGCGACGATCGCGCACTGCACCTGCTGGCAGCAGCCGAGTCGGCCGGAGGGCTGGCCGCAGCGGAGATGACCTTCGACGGGTTGCCGTTCTCGGCGGCGGCGCATCGCCGTCATCTCGAGACGATGCTCGGTACCCGGCCGCTCGATGGATCCCCTCCCCCGGCCCTCGTAGAACTCGAGAATCAAATCTCCTCGGCGTTCGGCCGACGCGTCAATCCTGCCTCGCCCGTGGAGTTGGTGGCCGCGTTCGCGCGCGTCGGTATCGAACTGACATCGACTCGCGCGCATACCATCCGCGACATCGACCACCCGGCGGTTCCGCTACTGCTGCGGCACCGTGACCTCTCGAAGCTGCATGCCGCGAACGGGTGGGCGTGGCTCGACGCGTGGGTTCGCGACGATCGTTTCCGGCCGGTCTATGTTCCCGGCGCTGTGGTGTCGGGTCGGTGGGCCAGCCGCGGCGGGGGCGGCCTTCAGATCCCGAAACCCCTGCGCGCCAGTGTGATCGCCGATCCCGGCCACACCTTCGTGGCCGCCGACGCCGGCCAGCTCGAACCACGCATCCTCGCGGCGATGTCCGGCGATCCCCGTATGGTCGCCGCGGCAGGCACCGCGGATCTGTACGCACCGGTGGCCGCAGAATCGTTCGACGGCGATCGCAGCCACGCCAAGGTCGCCGTTCTCGGGGTGCTGTACGGCGCGACCTCGGGTGACGCGCGCGCTCTGCTGACGCGACTACGGGCCAAGTTCCCCGGTGCCGTTGCACTGGTGGAGGAGGCCGCCCGAGCCGGTGAACGGGGCGAGGTCGTTCGTTCCTGGCTGGGACGGGCCTGCCCACCGCCCTCGGCGCAGTGGTGGTCCGCCGGTGACGCCCATGCGCGTGGCCGGTTCACTCGAAATTTCGTCGTGCAGGCCACCGCCGCCGAGTGGGCGCTGTGTCTGTTGGCCGATCTGCGCGGACGGTTGGCCGGGAGCGGAGCCCGCAGGAGCGACCGGAATTCCGACGAAGGGAGCGGAGCCCGCAGGAGCGACCAGAATTCCGGGAGCGGAAGCGAGTTGGTGTTCTTTCAGCACGACGAAGTGGTGGTGCATTGCTCGATCGCCGAGTCGGGTCGTGTCGCCGAAGCTGTTGCAGAATCGGCGTTGTCGGCCACCCGGCTGATGTTCGGTGACACGGCCGTCCGGTTTCCGATGGAAACCAGAGTCGACCGCTTCTACGGTGCCTCCGCTGCCGGTTCCGAGCTGGATTCGGACTGAGCTCGCGGCGGGTCGACGAACGTCACGTCGATGTCCTCGAACGGCTTGCTGCGTTGCGCTTCTGCCTGCCCGGTGTACGTGAGCTTGTCGCCCTGGGTCAGTTCGACGTCGTCGGTGAACGGGGCCAGCAGCGCGCGCGGGAAGAGCCGATCGACGCGAACCACGTTGATCTCGATGCACATCACGATGGACACCGACGTCACGTACAGAAACGCCAGCAGTCCCAGAACGACAGCGAACACACCGTTGGTGACGGTCGCGTTGCTGACGACGTACTTCACGTACACACTGCCGAAGGTCTGCAGCAGCTGCCAGATCAGACCGGCAACGACGGCCCCGGGAAGAACCTGTGGGATCGACACCGACCTCGCGGTGGCGAGCCTGAACGCCACGACGAACACACCGACGTAGAAGAACGTGCCGACCACGAACACCACGAGGCCCGATTCCGGACCGAAATATCCTGCGGCACTGAGCACATTGAGTGCGGTGATGGCCAGGACGGCCAGACCGACCGTGCTCAGCAGACCCAAGCCGCGCACGCGGGCGCGGATGGGATCGGGCCGTAGGTTCTTCGGCACCGTCCACGCCGTGTTCATCGCGTTCTGGAGCGCCACGGCTACCCCGAGCCCGCCGTACAGGGAGCCCAGGACACCCACCACCAGACCCACGGTGCCTCCACCGATGCGGTCGGGCCTGCCCAGTTCGTCCCCGATCACCGGGATCTGACCGAGCGCCGAGTTCAGGATCTGCTGCTGCAGTTCCGGACTACCGGCCAATACGATTCCCAGAACCGTCGAGAACAGCAACAGTGCGGGAAACAGCGAGACGAAGGCGTAGTAGGTGATCAGGGCCGCGAGGTAGCCACCCTGATCGTCGACGAACTTGTACACCACCGCAATGGGATATCCCAGAACCGGCCGCCTGCGCTGGAGTCCATCCAGTCGATCGGAAAAACTCATTGGAGGCTCTCCCCGAGGACCGGGGTGCGCCGGCGACCGTGCGCCCTCACGCCACCTGGGCGCGTGCTGCGGCCAGGCGCGCCAAGGTCTTCTCGCGCCCGAGCAATTCCATGGACTCGTACAGCGGCGGGCTGATGTGCGACCCGGTCACTCCCACCCGGATCGGGGCGAAAGCCTTGCGCGGCTTGAGCTCCAGCTTCTCGATCAACACGTCCTTGAGAGTCGCCTCCAGGTCGGCCGTGGTCCAGGTCTGCAACGCCGTCAGTGCCTCCACAGTGGCGTCGAGAACGGGTGCGGTATCGGCACCGAGGTTCTTGGCCGCGGCTGCGGGGTCGATCTCGAAGTCCGCCTCGTCGACGAACAGGAACTTCAGCAGTCCCCATGCGTCCGACAGGACGACGATGCGGGTCTGCACCAGATCGGCCGCGACAGCGAAGACCTTCTCGTCGACCGGCTCGGTGAGATGGCCCTGGGCGACGAGGTATTCACGCAAACGCGCCGCGAAATCCTCCGCTGCCAGCATCCTGATGTGCTCGGCGTTGATCGCGTCGGCCTTCTTCTGATCGAAGCGCGCCGGATTGGAATTGACGGACGAGATCTCGAACGCCGCCACCATCTCGTCGAGCGTGAACACGTCGTGATCGTCCGAGATACCCCATCCGAGAAGCGCGAGGTAGTTCAGCAATCCCTCCGGCACGAAACCACGATCACGGTGGATGAAGAGGTTGGACTCGGGATCACGCTTGGACAGCTTCTTGTTGCCCTGGCCCATGACGAACGGCAGGTGCCCGAACTCGGGGGTGCGTTCTGCGACACCGATCCGGATCAATGCCTCGTAGAGAGCGAGCTGACGAGGCGTCGACGACAGCAGATCCTCGCCGCGCAGGACGTGGGTGATCTTCATCAAAGCGTCGTCGACCGGATTGACCAACGTGTACAACGGAACTCCGTTGCCGCGGGTCAAGGCGAAGTCCGGCACCGTCCCGGCCTTGAACGTGGTCTCCCCGCGCACGAGGTCGTTCCATGTCAGATCGTGATCGGGCATCCGCAGTCGCACGACGGCCCCGCGCCCCTCGTCGAGGAATCCCTGTCGCTGCTCCGGCGTCAGGTCGCGGTCGAAGTTGTCGTAGCCGAGTTTGGGGTCGCGTCCGGCTGCCTTGTGTCGGGCTTCCACTTCCTCCGGCGTGGAGAAGGACTCGTAGGCCTCCCCGGCGTCGAGCAACTGCTGCACGACGGCGAGGTGCTGGTCGCGACGCAGCGACTGACGGTACGGCTCGTACGGGCCACCCACTTCGGGGCCCTCGTCCCATTCGAGGCCCAGCCAGCGCAACGCGTCGAGCAGGGCGGCATAGGACTCCTCGGAGTCGCGTGCGGCATCGGTGTCCTCGATGCGAAAGACGAAGGTGCCGCCGTGATGCCTGGCGAACGCCCAGTTGAACAGTGCGGTGCGGACCAGGCCGACGTGCGGGGTACCGGTGGGCGACGGGCAGAACCGAACGCGGACATCTGTTGGTGTGGTCATGCTCGCCCTACTTCTTCGCTGCGACGGGGTTGGTGAGGGTACCGATTCCCTCGACGGTGATCGACACGCTGTCTCCGTCGGCGATGGGTCCGACTCCCTCGGGGGTTCCGGTGAGGATGACGTCTCCCGGTAGCAGCGTCATCACCGCGGACACCCACTCGATGATCTTCGGAATGTCATGCAGCAGAAACGAAGTGCGGCTCCGTTGTTTGACCACGCCGTCGACCTCGGTCTTGATCTCGAGATCGGTCGGGTCGAGCGAGGTCTCGATCCACGGCCCGAGCGGACAGAAGGTGTCGTGTCCCTTGGCGCGCGTCCACTGTCCGTCGTGCTTCTGGTGATCGCGGGCCGAGACGTCGTTGGCGACGGTGTATCCCAGCACCACCTCGTACGCCTTGGCGGCGGGGACGTCCTTGCACGGACGGCCGATGACGATCGCCAGTTCGCCCTCGAAGTGCACTTCGTTCGAGGACGGCGGCAACACGATGGAGGCACCGGGGCCGACGATGGAGGTGTTCGGCTTGATGAAGATCACGGGGTCCTTCGGTGCCTCACCGCCCATCTCGGCCACGTGCGCGGCGTAGTTCTTACCGATGGCGATGACCTTGCTGGCGAGAATGGGCGCGAGCAGTCGCACATCGGCCAGTGGCCACGACCGACCCGTGAACGTGGGTGTGCCGAAAGGATGTTCGGCGATTTCCTTCGCAGTCTGCGAGTCACCCTCACCTTCGATACTCACGAATGCCACACCATCAGGACTTGCAATTCGACCGAGACGCATGTCGGAAGTCTATCGACATGCGTGGTGTGCACTCCGCCACCGTCCGTTCAGCGCGATTCGGGCCGGTGTAGGGTCGGTCTGTAGTTCCATATTGCAAGAACGTACGTCCATATACTGAGACGGAGAACTGATGGACGCCACCGCGCAGATGTCCGACATCGGCGAAATCAGGCGATGGTTCATGCTTTCGCTCGGCATGCTCGCGCAGACCGCAGGCGCGGTGTTCATCAACGGTGCAGCATTTCTCATTCCCGCCCTGCACGACGACCGCGGCCTGAGCCTGCCCGCCGCCGGACTCGTCGTCGCCATGCCCACCGTGGGCATCATGTTCACCCTGATCGCCTGGGGTATGTTGGTCGATCGGATCGGCGAAAGACTGGTTCTCGCAGTCGGGCTCGGCCTGACGGCGCTCGCCGCTGTAGCCGCCGTGTTCACCACCTCCGTTCCCCTGCTGGCAATCCTGCTCCTGCTCGGCGGTATGGCAGCGGCGAGTGCGAACAGCGCCAGCGGGCGTGTGGTGGTCGGCTGGTTCCCACCTCAGCGTCGTGGATTGGCCATGGGAATCAGACAGATGTCGGTCCCTCTGGGCGTCGCCATCGCAGCCCTGACCATCCCACCCATCGCCCGGGACCACGGCGTCGGAGCGGCACTGCTCGTACCCGCGGCCGTGTGCGCAACAGCCGCAGTGATGTGTCTGGCGGTCGTCGACCCCCCCGCGTCCCAATCGCATCGATGCCGCGGAGCAGGGTCTGCTCGACAATCCGTACCGGGGCAGCAGGCAGCTGTGGCGCATTCACGCCACCTCGATCCTGTTGGTGGTGCAGCAGTACGTGGTCTGGACGTATGCGCTCGTATGGCTGATGACCGACCGAGGATGGACAGCAGCGGCGGCGGGCGTCCTCGTCACGGTGACGCAGATTCTCGGCGCACTGGGCCGGATGAGCGTCGGCGCGTTGTCCGATCGGGTAGGCAGCCGCATGCGGCCCCTCCGGTGGGTCGCGGTGACTGCCGCCGTCAGCATGCTCGGACTCGGAGTGGCCGACTGGTTCGCTTCCCCCGTCGCGATCGTCATGCTCGTCGTCGCGTCGGTCGCCACGGTTGCCCCGAACGGTCTTGCCTTCACCGCTGTTGCCGAGATATCAGGGCCGTATTGGAGCGGACGCGCCCTCGGCGTGCAGAACACGAGTCAATACGTGTTCGCGTCGGCCGTGCCGCCGGTGTTCGGGGCCCTCGCGGCGGTCAGCTTTCCCGTCGCATTCCTGGTGTCGGCGGTCTTCCCCGCACTCTCCGTGCCGATCGTCCCCGACGATCCACGTCC